>JBASAZ010000203.1:0-10262 GCA_049650845.1 Ornithinimicrobium sp. | reverse complement strand
GCGGGGCCACGGGGGCTCTGACGGGCACGCCCGGGAGGCGGGGTGGCCGGGAAGGCACGCGTGTGGCTGTCGTCCTGCTGTGGGGCGCGGTGCTGCTGCGAGGCAGCGGCCGGCTGTGGATCAGGTGGGCGTGATGCCTCGGTGGGGCGCGGGGCCGGAGCGGAGCGTTGCGGGGCGCGTTGCGGGGCTGGGCGTTCACCGGGCTTGGAGGCGGGCACCACCCGAAAGATCCCGGTCTCCAGATCCGAGCCACTGGTCAGTCGCACGGTCATCGGACCAGGGGAGGTGTAGCGCTGGGAGTCCGCATGATCCTCGGCGGCCGCGACAAGTTCGTTGGTCAGTGCGGTGTCGTAGGAGGACAGTCGCTCGTAGTCGCTGGAGGCCAGCTCGACCGTGAAGACGTTGGGCACCATGGTGCGTCCCGGGCCGAGCACTGCGGCCCGTTCATCCATGGCGCCCCGGATGTGCGAGGCGATCTCAACCGGTTGGACCTCTGCCTTGAACACCTTGGCGAAAGGTGCCTTGACCGCGCGCTCAATCTTCTGCTCGAGGTTGTCGAAGACTCCCACCAGGTGCTCCTTCCATTCATGGTCGAGTAACGCGGCCGCTCAGGACCCCTGCCGATGCTATCTGCCAGCGCTGTGGGCACGGTGCATATCGGCTGTTGGGCGGTGTGCACCGGTCGTGCGTGTTAATCTTCTCCGGCACTCGCGCGAGTGGCGGAACGGCAGACGCGCTGGCTTCAGGTGCCAGTGTCCGAAAGGGCGTGGGGGTTCAAATCCCCCCTCGCGCACCCATGCAATGTCTTCGGACTGCGCTGTTTTCAGACTGCGATGTCTGAGGACATTGGCCACAGGGCGAACCCTCACCGGTTCGCCCTGTGTGCGTTAGAGGGGTTGGTATGTGCACGTGGTGTCGAGGGTGAGGTGCTCATCCCGACGGACCACCCCGTGCTCGTCCCACGCCCAGCATGGCGTTCCCCGGCGCGCCGCCGAACCCGACATCCACTCGAGTGGCGAAGTCTGCTGATCCGGCATACCTTCGGAGGCTGGTCGCGTATCAGGCCTGCCCATCAACATGAAGGAGTGTCATGGCAACCATTTTGTGGATCATCGCGGTGATCTTGGTCGTCTCGGGTATTTTCGCGCTGCTACGCAAGCAGATCTTGTGGGGAGTCGTCTTGATCGTCGTCGGGCTGCTGGTCGGTCCCGGTGGCGTCAGCATCTTTACCTAGACACGGAACGCGGTCTCCGAGCCTGCGCCAGTCTGGCTGTACGGCTCGGGGGCTCCGTCGTGGATCAGGACGTCGGCGAGCCTGACCACGGGGAATCCGGGCAGTCAACCCCCCGGGGTTTTGCCTACCTCGGCCAGCTGCTCGCGCACGCGCGTGAAGGCGTCCTGGGAGATGGCCCGCCATAGTTGCAGGGCCAGCGCCGGATCGTTGCGTTCGACAGCCGACAGGGCCGGGGGCGTCAGCACTTCGACCTCGAGGTCCTCCAATGCCGTGACGGTGGCAGCGTGGCGGCCATCGCCGATGATCCCGAACTCACCGAAGGACATCCCCGGACCCAGCACCGTCAGCCGCTGTTGATCGCCTTCGGAGTCCGCGACGGTGGTGTCCACCAGGCCGCGGGTGATCACGAATATTCCGCAGAACTCTTGGTTTTGATGGAGGACCACATCACCGCGGGCGTAGCGCTGCCGAGTCATCGCCGTGGTCAGTGCGGCGGTAGCGGCAGCGTCCAGACCTGACAGCACCAACGCGTCGGCGGCATCGACCTGCTCCGCGTGGCTGGGCGCGTCGCAATATCGGGCCAAGAGCTGCTCCTCGACCCACTCGATGGCTTGTCGACGCAGCGCGAAGACCTGGCGGGGACCGGCACCGGAGGCGGTGCCGACCTGCTCCGCGTCGTCGACGACCACGATCACTCGATCCTGCTCGGCGTAGGCCGCGTCGACGTGGTGCAGGCCGGTCCTGGCGAAGTCGATCACGTCGATGATCCGCCGGACGTCGAGCACCACGAACTCGACCTCTGTCGGTAGCGTGACCAGCTCGCGCAACACGGACTCGGTGGCCCCGAAGGTCAGGTCGCCCTGCACCTCGATCACCAACGCCCGGTGCCCGTGCCGCACCAGCGCCTCCTGAGCCACGGGTTGACGTCGCACGCCGGAGGGAGCCTCGGTGATGGGATACATCACCCTGACCGCCTCATAGGAGACTTGGGCACCTCGCATCAGGTGCAACGCGAACTCGCTGCTCAACCGCTCACAAGCCAAGACGCCGCGCACCGAGTTGCCGTGATGGTCCAGTCGCGGCGAATACACGGCGATACCGATCTGGCCGGGCACGACGGCGATGATGCCCCCTCCGACCCCCGACTTCGCGGGCAGGCCAACGCGCACCATCCACTCTCCGGCGTCGTCATACATCCCGCAGGTCGACATCACCGATAGCACCCTGGAGACCACCGCCGCAGACAACAGGCGCTCGCCGGTGACCGGGTGGACCCCACCGGTGGCAAGCACTGCGGCCATCATGGACAAGTCGCGTGCGCTCACCGTGATGGCGCAGGCAGCGAAGTAGTCGTCGGCGACCTCCTCGGCCGACCCGTCGATGATCCCGAAGCTGCGTAGGAGGTGGGCCAGTGCCAGGTTGCGATCGCCCTCCGCCCGTTCGATCGCCAGCACGCGATCGTCCACGCACAGTTGGCGACCCGCGAGGGCGGAGTATGCCGACACAATGCGGCTGATCCCACTTCGCTCGGTCCCACTTCTCCCGGTGCCACTTCTCCCGGTGCCACTTCTCTCGGTGCCGCTTCGCTCGGTGCCACTTCTCCCGATCCCGCTTCGGCGGCTCGGCGTCAACGGGGTGTGCTCGCTCACCATCGACGCCGCGGCGATCGCTCCGGCGTTGATCAGCGCGTTCGCCGGACGGCCGGTGCCGGCCTGCAAGGAGATCTCGTTGAACGCCTCCCCGGAGGGCTCGACGTCGATCTTGGCATCGACCGACGCGAACCCGCTGTCGGCCAGGGCCAGGCCGTAGGTGAACGCCTTGGAGATCGACTGGATGGCGAACAGGGTCTCGGCATCGCCCGAGGCGTAGGTCGTCCCGTCCAGGGTGGTGACCGCAATGCCGAACTGGTCGGGGTCGAGGTCCGCGAGCGCCTCCGCATACTCCGCAACCTGTCCTTGTGTGCTCGTCAGCAGGTCGCGGTGCACGGCATCGAGGTGCTCCTGTAGCGGTGATCTCACGGGAGTCAGTGTGGCGGATCGCCCGTGCAAGGCACGAGCGCGATGTCCTCGCGCCGTCAGGAGCATTGCCTTACTGTTGGCACGTTGGGTGACATCGGCGTCATAGAAGACTGGAGACGGCCATGAGTTCGATCGTTCTTGCCCTTATCGGGGTCGCCATGATCTTGGCCGGCTACGTGCTCTATTCGCGGTATTTGGCAAGCAAGGTCTATGCCTTGCAGGCGGACGCGGTCATGCCGTCGCACGCGCTCGAGGACGGTGTCGACTACGTGCCGACGAACAAGTACGTGTTGTGGGGTCACCACTTCACGTCAGTCGCTGGAGCCGCCCCTATCGTGGGGCCGGCTATTGCGGTGATCTGGGGTTGGCTCCCCGCCTTCTTGTGGGTCACCATCGGCACAGTCTTCTTCGCCGGTGCCCACGACATGGGGGCCCTGTGGGCCTCGACCCGCAATAAGGGTCGCTCGATGGGGGCGTTGTCCGAGCGCTATATCGGTCAGCGCGGTTCCAACCTCTTCCTGGTCGTCATCTTCCTGGTCTTGCTCATGGTCAACGCCGCCTTCGCGGTCGTCATCTCCGGCCTTCTCGTCTCGACCCCGACCGCCGTCATCCCGACGTGGGGGGCCATTGTCGTGGCGCTGATCATCGGTCAGGCGTTGTATCGCGGCTGGGCCAGCCTGCCGGTGGTCTCCGTGGTCGGGGTCCTCGCGCTCTACGCGATGATCCTGTGGGGCAACGCGATGCCGCTCTCCTTTCCGGACTCCACGCTCGGCATGCCAGCCAACTCGGTGTGGATCGTGCTGCTGTTCGCCTATGCGGGAGTGGCGTCCGTGCTGCCGGTGTGGATGCTGCTGCAGCCGCGCGACTACATCAACGGGCTGCAGCTCTTCCTCGCCTTAGGCCTGATCTACGTTTCCGTGCTGATCGCTTCGCCGACTATCGTCGCGCCGGCCTTCAACTCCGACGTGCCCGAGGGGACCCCCGGACTCGTGCCGTTGCTCTTCGTCACGATTGCCTGTGGGGCCATCTCCGGGTTCCACGGGATGGTGTCGTCAGGGACGAGCTCGAAGCAACTGGATAAGGAGACCGACGCCCGCTTCGTCGGCTACTTCGGCGCAGTCGGAGAGGGGCTGCTCGCCCTGGGCGCGATCATCGCCACGACCGCCGGATTTGCCACGCTGACCGCGTGGCAGGAGACCTACAGCGAGTTCGGTGCGGGCAGCGTTGGCGCGTTCGTCCAGGGTGGCGGCGTCATCGTCGAGCGTGGGCTGGGGTTGTCGCAGTCCCTGAGCATGACCATCTTGGCTACCACCGCCATCTTGTTCGCAGCTACCACCATGGACACCGGGGTTCGGCTGCAGCGCTTCGTGGTGCAGGAGATCGGCGACATCATGGGCTTCAGCCTGGGCAAGGGCGTGGCCACGGTCATCGCGCTCGCCGTTGCGCTCGGCTTGACCTTCGGCGCCGGTATCGACGGGTCCGGTGGGATGTTGATCTGGCCGTTGTTCGGCACGACGAACCAGCTCATGGCCGGACTGACCCTGTCCATCGTGGCCATCATGGTGATGCGCCGCGGTCGCAACCCGATTGCGCTGATGGTGCCGCTGGTCTTCCTGCTGGTGATGACCGTCTACGCGTTGTTCGTCCAGTTGGGCACCTTCTGGAGCGATCAGAACTGGCTCCTGCTCGGCCTCGACCTGGTCATTCTGGTCGCGGCCGTGTGGGTGATCGTCGAATCGGTCGGCGCCATGCGCAGCGCCACGTCCGATGGTCCCGATGTCGACTGGGCCGATGACATGGCCGCTGGGCGGACCGACACCGAGGCGCGCTCCGGCGGCGCCTCGACGTGAGGCCAGTGCCGCAGGAGGGTCGGCCGGATCCGGGACAGGCCCCGACGGTGCGCCAATGGCTGCACGAGATGTTTGCCGGCCGCTACCGGCACACCTTCGCTCGCGCCCAGCAGGACGAGGACGACGTCATGCTCATGCTGGTGCTGAGCGAGTCTCTCGGGGTGCCCAATCCGATGAGTTGGTATGCGGTGGAACTGCTCCCGGTGGTGTACGACCGCTTCCATCTGTGGCATCGCAGGATAGGACTGGACCGCTCCCCGTTGGACCGAATCTCGTGCTGCTAGACCTGGCGTCTCGGTGTCGTGTGCTCTTCGTGGGGGGCAAAGGCGGGGTGGGCAAGACCTCGATCGCCTCCGCGGTTGCCCTGGGCCGGGCGGACGCGGGGGCGCGGGTGCTGCTGATTTCCACCGACCCCGCCCATAACCTGGGGCACCTGTTCGGTATGCCGATCGGGGACGGTTTCACCCAGCTCGCCCCGGGGTTGGAGGCGTGCGAGTTGGACCCGGAGCAGACGATGGACACCCACTTGGCAGCCGCCGAGCGGACGATGCGTCGACTCATGCCGGAGCATCTGGGCGGCGAAGTGACCAAGCACCTGCGGTTGGCGCGGCAAGCGCCCGGAGCGGCCGAAGCGGCGGTGCTGGAACGCCTTGCGGACGTGGTCGAGGGCGCAAGCCAGGTGTACGACCTCGTCGTGATCGACACCGCACCCTCGGGTCACACCGTGCGGATGCTCAGCCTTCCGGAGGTGGTGAACGCCTGGACCGGTGGCCTGCTCGACCGCCAGGACGCCTCCCAGCGGTTCGCTGACGCAATGACCAACCTCGATCGCGGTCAACGACAGACCGACCCCGGCGCCGAGCTGGTCCCCTCCACCGACCGGGGGAAGCGTCGCCGCGCTCGGCCGAAGGGTCAATCAGGGTCGCCTCGAGACGCCGAGGTCCGCGACATCCTGCTGCGCCGACAGGCCAGGTTCACCCACCTGCGCCAGGTCATCACCGACCGCGCACACACGGGGTTCGCGGTGGTGCTCGCCGCTGAGCGACTTCCGGTGTTGGAAACGATCGAACTCGAACGAGACCTCGCCCTGATCGGCGCACGCGTCGATGCTCTGGTGATCAACAAGCGTTCACCGACGGACGCCGGTGAGTTCCTGGCGGCCCGTCACCGCCACGAAGAAGCACATCTGCAGGTCCTTCGGGACGCGCTGCCCGACACCCCGATGACTCAGGTGCCGCTGCTGCCAGATGACGTGTCCGGACCAGCGGGGCTGGCCCCGGTGATCCGCCACCTATGAGGGCCCTCCACCGGAGACTGCGACAGTCCTAGCGGAGCAAAGCCAACAACGCCGCAACCCCGGGCAGCGCCATCGCGAGGACAACCAGCATGCCGATCCATCGCTGTCGGCGGGCGCGCCGGGCTCGCCAGGGCTCGTCGGCCAGGTCATCGGTCCAGGAACTCACGAACTATCTCCCACGAGTCGAGCCGGTCAGGTGTGCTTGCACGACCGCGCGGGCCGTAACCGGAAGGGTCGCGCGTCGTGGATAGGTACGGTACGCGTTGCGCCTGGTGTACTGGTCCATGGCCACTAGCCCTGTCGTATCCCTCCTGTTGGTCGGGGCAGGCCATGCTCATCTGCACCTGTTGCGACACGGGCAGGTGTTGGCCGACGCGGGGTATGCCGTCACGCTGCTCGCGCCCGCGCATTTCCACTACAGCGGGGTCGCCGTGGGAAGTGCCACCGGCCATTTACCCGCAGACGCCGGACGGGTCGACGTCGCGGCACTGACCGCGCGGGGACCTGTTGCTCATCATGTCGGCACGCTCACCGAACTCGACCTGGACGGCCACCGAGCACGGTGTGCGGACGGACACTGGCTCGACTTCGACGTCATCTCGTTCAACATCGGCAGCGTCGCCGCCCACCACGGCATCGAGGTCGGCGAGGACGTGTTGACCATCAAACCGTTGGAAGGGCTCGTCGAGCTCGATCGCCGGGTCAGCGCCGCCGTGGACGGTCTGGGGCAGGCCCAGCGAAACGCCCGCATCACCATCGTCGGTGGAGGTTCCTCGAGCCTTGAGCTAGCCGCCAACCTGTCCCATCGCCCCCGCGTCGACGTCACCGTCATCGAGGCCGCGCCGAGGATCTACTCCTCACTCCCACCAGGGGCTCACAGACGCGTCATGCGACTGCTGAACGCACGTGGGGTGCGCCTGCATGCCGACCTCGCGGTCACCCGAGTCGAGACCCGCTTCGTCGTGCTGAGCGACGGTAGGAGGCTGGCTCACGACGATGTCGTGCTGGCGACCGGCCTGGTCGCCTCTCCGCTGGTCGAAAGGCTGGGACTAGCCGGTCCGGGGGACGCCGGCCAGGGCATTCCGGTCCGAGCCACGTTGCAACACCCCGAGCACGACGAGGTCTATGCCGTCGGTGACTGTGCACACTTTCTGCCTCGCCCGCTACCGAGGATCGGGGTCTATGGGGTGCGCCAGGGACCAACACTGCTGGCCAGCCTGGTCGCGCGGTCCCGGCGGCAGGTCCTGCCGGAGTTTGTCCCGCAACGACGCGCACTGCAGGTGCTGGACCTCGGTGGCGGATACGGACTGGCCGTGCGCGGCCGGTGGTGGTGGCTAGGACGGCTGCCTCTGCGGCTCAAACGCTTCATCGACCACCAATGGTTGTCCGACTACCGCTAGCGTTCACGCCGCCGCACGATGTGGCCCACGACGTTAGGAATCCATCCCGTCTCCCCGCGCATCCACCGGGCCGCGACCAGATTGCCCGGCACGATCATGAAGTCGCCTCGGGGGCCGTCCGCAAGGCCCACGTCGGTGCCGAACACGTCGGTGACCAGGCACCAGTCCAGGTCGGTGTGCCGGTCGAGGTGCTCCCCGATGCCACTGGCATAACGGCGCACCACCGCCCGGTGATCCTGGCTCTTGTCCTGGGACCACTGCGCGTAGGCCGAGTCGAAGCCGCGCGCGAGCGAGGACAGGTCGTCGATGTCCACACCGTCGGCCTGCAGGGCGTGCACGTCAGCGGTGATCTGGTCGCGGTCGACGTCTCGAAGTCGCTGGGTCGGGGTAGTGGGTAGGCCGTTCTCGTCCAGCTCGACCTCGGGCGGCGGCGACTCCGACTGCGGCGTCGGCTCGGCGTCTGTCTTGCGGCTGAACAGTCCCATGCTCAGGAGACTAACGGTGCGGGCCGAAGACGATTGCGCAGTGCCAGACCCATGGCCGATCCCACGAGCAGGCCCAGAGCGATAGCGCAGATCACCGCCACGATGTCCAAGCCGGTCTCGATGATGCGATCTCGATCTGCGACCAGCGTGGTCACCCCGATGAGGCCGAGGCTGCCGGGAACCAACAGCCAGAACGCGGGCAAGAACAACACCAGCCTGGCCAATCGTGGTCGCAACAGCTCCACGAACGTCGCCCCGAGACTGGCCGCGATCGCTCCGAAGAAACCACCGAGAGCCGCCGACCCCATCGCATGCCCACCCGCTTGGGCTGCGAAAGCCATCACCAAGACGAGCAACACCCAGGCGGACATCGACAACGGCACGCTCTCCATCAGGCTGATGCCGAGGGCGATCAAGAGCAGCCCGACGACGGGCGCAGCCCAGCCGATGTCGTCGACTCGGACGTTGACCATCATCTCGGCGGGCACCTGCAGCACGGTCGTTGCGGCGATCAGACCGAGCGCGAACAGACCCAGCTGCACGGTGCCGTAGGCCAGCCGGGATGCCCCGGCCTGCATGTGCCCGGCGGCGAGCTCCGACATACCGGTCACGATCAACGCCCCGGGCAGCAAGGCAGCGATCGGGGGGAGCACGGTCCGCAACGGTCCCTGCACCCAGCCGGCATCGGCCGCGAGGAAAACGAACGCGGTCACGACGAAGGCGGCGATCGTGGGCAGCAGCGTGGCCAGCATCTGGAACCGCCGGGCGACCGACATGAGGCCGAGCACGGCGATGGAGCAGATCACCACCGCCGCGACATTGGCCCATCCCGGTTGCAGGATGAGGGCGATCCCCACCGCGACCAGGACCCAAGCCACCTTGGTCAGCCACGCCGCATACAACGGCGGCTTGGAACGCACGGTCGATAGCTGCTCGAACGCGTGCACCGCGCTGAGCTCGCCGAAGACCAGCTGATGGCGGATCCGCCGCACCTCACTGGCCTGATCCAGGCGTATCGCTGCGGTGACGGATTCGTACGTAGCCGGGTCGCCGCTGCGTAGCGACAGGGTGATTCCGGTGGGGGCGGCGCCGACTTGGGCGTGGGGGTAGCCCAGCTGCGAGCCGACTTCGACGAGCTCTTCTTCGATTTCGTTCACCGGCTGACCGGTGGCGATCATCGCCGCCCCCAGGTGAGCCAAGAGCAGGCGCACAAACCCGTCGTCCGTCGATTCGAGGTCGGCACCAGTCACGCTGGTCAGTCTCCCAGGTCCCTCAGGTCGGCCGAGGAAGACAACGCAGGGAACGCCACACCGTCCGATGTCGCTGAGCTCTGGCGCAGCGGCTGCGGATAGGTCAGGAGGAGGTGACCGACTTCGGCAGCCGACCGGTGGACTTCTTGAAGGCCTGGGTCGACTGGCGGTTGATCAACACGCGTGCCAACTGCACAATCGCCCCCGAGATCACGGCGAACACCAGAGCCTCTGCCCACTCGGTGTCCGGATCCTCCGGATTGGCGGGTGAGTCATTACCGGTGATGAACTTCCATCCACCCTCGGCAACCTTCTTGGCCAGGATGCCCCCGCCGATTGCAGCGCCGGTCGTGGCCAGACTCCATAGCTTCTCGCCCATGGTGAAACTCCTCATCGTCTTCGGTGTTCGTCATCTTCGGTGTGGTGCGGCGGACATGGCCGCTCGTGCTTACGGCGTAAACCTACGTGGCGGGCGGCACCGCTGCAACAGCGGGAGGCCGTCGGAACCACCGCGCCGACCGGCCTGTGCCCGACCGAGTGCCATGCTCATGAAGGCCATGCTCATGAAGTGCCATGCGCATTGAGTGTCATGCTCACACAGCCCAACGTAGACGTACACGTTGACCCGGGCACAGTTGGCCTGCTCGATCCATGTCTGCGGAGGTGACGACTGCGATGACGGGATAGCCACCGGTCACCGGATGATCGTTGCCGAGGAGCACCGGTTG
>JBASAZ010000202.1:0-9918 GCA_049650845.1 Ornithinimicrobium sp. | reverse complement strand
CCCCCAAGGCGGCCGCGGCTGCCGCTGCCGCGAAGGATGGCGCCGGGACGGCGAAGTCAGCGGCTTTGGAACGCACTGCCGACGCACGCGCCGCAGCCGCCGAGCGCACCGCCGATGCCCGTGCGGCCGCGGCTGATCGCACCGCCGACGCACGCGAGGTAGCGAAGGAGCGAGCCCTCCACGCCCGTGACTCTGCGGTCTCTGGTCTCGACAGAGGCGTCGATGCCGCCGTGCCGGCGATGCAGCATGGCGTAGACGGGGTCGGTGACAAGGTCGACGTCGCCCGCGACAAGATCGTCGATGATCTGCTGCCCAAGCTGCAGGAACTGCTGGGCAACGTGCAGGCATCCAAGGACGACGCCTTGGCCAAGTCGAGCGGCAAGACCGCGGCGATCACCGGCGCCCCGAAGAAGCACCGCAAGAAGGGTGGCCTGCTGATCACCTTCGGCATCCTGGCCGCCATCGGTGCGGGAGTGGCCTACTACCTCAGCCAGCAGAAGAGCACCACCGACGAAGACACTGATCCGTGGGCGGGTGCCGGCGCCAAGGCGCAGCCCTCGGCCGCGACCGCCCCGACGACCGAGGCGGCACCCGTCACGGCGTCCAGCGGCGAGGTTGCCTCGACCACCGAAGCGCCGGGTGTCGTGGTGGCGGAGGGTGACATCGACGAGGCGGGCACCGACGCTGAGCCGTCCGCCGCTCACCACGAGCAGGCGACCGGAACGGTGGACGGCACCGAGTCCGACGTCGAGGAACTGCCCAAGATGATCGAGCCAGACGACGTGCCGGGCACCGACCCGGACGCGCAGGCGGGCTTCGGCACCGACTTCACCGACACCGACACCGAGGAAGGGCGAGAGGGCAAGCACCGCGCCTGACCTTTCGTGCGGGTGAGCCCGCTCATCGCAGTCGTGTCATCGCAGTCGTGTCATCGCAACGGTGACGTCCCAGCTGGGGCGTCACCGTTTCGCGTTGGTGTGCGCCCGCGCTCCGCTCCGTCTCGTTTTCCCGGGTTGCCGCGTGGCGCGAAGTGCGCGGAGCATTCGCCTCCTAGGCTCAGGGCCTAGCACCGAGCGAGCAGGCCGTCCACGGGGAGGTGTCCAATGTCCGAGCACGCCCGGGCGGCGTCGAGCCCTGCCATCGTCGCTGATAGCGGGGGGTCCCCGGTCGACCTACTCGACACCGGTCTCCCCGCGACGCACCGTTCGATGCCCACAGCCGAGCGGTCCGCGCTGCCGACGATGACCTCCGCCCAGTCCCCGCCCCGGAAGCGACCCCGCGGTCCGCGTGGACCAGTCGGCATACGTCCACGGCCCGGTCATATCCACGGGCTCGACGGGCTGCGCGGCATCGCCATCATCGCGGTGCTGGTCTATCACTTCACCCCCTCGGTGATGCCCGGCGGGTTCCTTGGGGTCGACATGTTCCTGGTCGTCTCGGGCTTCCTGATCACGACGCTGCTCCTGCGCGAACTGCACGACCACGGCCGACTCAACCTCCGGAAGTTCTGGCTCAGACGCGCGCGGCGACTCGTGCCGGCCCTCGTGGTCGTGGTTGTCGTCAGCGTCGCAGCCGCCCGCATCATCGGCGGGGACCTGTTGGTCTCGATCGGCCGGCAAACGCTCGGCGCCCTGACCTTCTCCACGAACTGGTTGGAGATCTCGGCTGGGGCCAGCTACTTCAGCTCGACCGCACCACTGTTGTTCGTGAACTTCTGGTCCCTGGCCGTCGAAGAGCAGTTCTACCTGTTGTGGCCTTTCGGCTTGGTGCTGACCGTGGCCCTCGCGAGGAGCACCCGCGCCAGACTGTCGGTCGTCCTGGGCCTCGCCGCGTGCTCAGCGCTGGCCATGGCCGTGATCTTTCAGCCGGGCCAGGACGCCAGCCGTGTCTACTACGGCACCGACACCCACTCTTTTTCGCTGATGCTCGGGGTGGCCCTCGCGCTGGCCTGGGCCGGCCCGGAACGCGCGTGGCTGCACACGGCCTGGTGGCGACGTTGGCGCGGGGCGTGTGTGATGACCGCCCTCGGCACGCTCATCGTGTTGATGATCACGCTGGATGACCTGTCCAGCTGGACCTTCCGCGGCGGCATCGTGCTCGCCGCGTTGGCCACCGTGGTGCTGATCGCCGGTCTGTTGGAAAGCAGCAGCCCGTGGCGCGTCGCTATGCATTTGCGTCCCCTGGTGTGGCTCGGTCAGCGCTCCTACGCCATCTACCTGTGGCACTGGCCGGTGCTGCTGTTGGCCCTTGCGATCTTCCCGGTAGCTCCGCAGACGATGGGCATGGCAATGCTGGTCACGGGGGCATTGGTCACCACGCTGAGCGCGGCCGCTGTGTCGTTCATCTACGTCGAGACGCCGATCCGCCGGGACGGGTTCATCGCTCCGCTGCGATCCGTGGCGGACTGGCTGCGCACTCCATGGCAGCAGTCGCGGGCCCCCAGGCTGATCGCCGGCGCCCTGAGCGGCGTGTTGCTGCTGGTGGCCGTGGCCGTCCTCACCGCACCAGAGAAATCAGCGACACAAACCCAGATCGAGGCCTCCGAGGCGGCGTTGGCCCAGCCGGCCGCGGGGGACCCGGCCGCAGGCATCCGCGAGAGTCTTAGCGCGACCGCGGACACCTTGGCCGAGGCCGCACAGAGCGACTCCTCCGCCCCGGCCGGTGATGACCCCATCGCCGACTGGGGTTATCACGAGGACGACGACGGACTGCTCGTCCCCGACGGATCCGACATCACCGCGATCGGCGACTCCCTGATCATCACCAGCGCCGACGGCATCAGCTATCGCTTTCCGGGCACGACGTACGCCGCAAAATCCAACCGGCAGTGGAAGGACGCCAATCGTGTGTTGGCCGATGCCCTGGCCCAGGACCAGGTCAGAGATAACGTCGTGGTGCACTTCGGCACCAACGCTGGCACCGACGAGGACGAGCTGCGCACCTTCTTGGACA
The DNA here is from genome assembly GCA_049650845.1 of Ornithinimicrobium sp. Taxonomy (GTDB): domain Bacteria; phylum Actinomycetota; class Actinomycetes; order Actinomycetales; family Dermatophilaceae; genus Ornithinicoccus. The sequence continues at coordinate 6,966 of JBASAZ010000202.1, read as the reverse complement.
CGCTTGGTCCGGACCGCCGCGTGGTGCTGATGAACCTGTACGGCCGATCGAGCTTCACGCCGTCCTCCAACGAGATCATCGACGAGGTGGCGGCAGACTATCCGTCGGTCACCGTCGGCGACTGGAACACGGCCGCGACCAAGCACCCGGACGACTTGCAGTCCGACGGCGTCCACCCCGACATCGAGGGCATGCGGGTGTACGCGGAGGTCATCGCTCGCTCCTTCGACACCCTGGCCCGGGCACAGGGCTGACCCCCGGCGGGCATCTATGGCAGGCTCGCCGTTGTGAACATCGTCTTCGTCGAACCTCACTTCCCGAAGAACCAGCGAGAGTTCGTCCGAGCCCTGGCGCAGGCGGGAGCCTTCGTGCTCGGCGTCGGCGAAACTCCCGCGGAATACCTCGACGACGAGCTGAGGTCGTGGATGGGGGCCTACGAGCAGGTCGGGTCGGTGACCGATGTCGATCAGATGACCGCCGTCGTGAAGCACCTGCAGACGTGGGTGTGGGTGGACCGACTCGAGGCCACCATCGAGTCGCACACCCTTACCGCCGCGCTGGTCAGGGAAGCCACCGGCATCCCCGGGACCTCGGTGCACACGACCTGGCTGTGTCGTGACAAGCCCTCGATGAAGGAGGCGTTGCGCACCGCCGGGGTGCCGACCGCAGCCTCGACCGGAGCCGACAACGTCGAGCAGGTCCAGGAGTTCGCCGACGCGGTCGGTTATCCGCTGATTCTGAAACCCCGTGACGGGGCCGGTGCCGCCGCCACGAGCCGGGTCGACAACGACACCGAGCTGCACGCCGCGCTCCGCCAGTTCGGTCCGGGCACGACGTCCATCGCCGTGGAGGAGTTCATCGAGGGCCACGAGGGCTTTTACGACACCATCAGCATCGACGGCTCTGCTGCGTTGGACTTCGTCTCGCACTACTACCCCGGTGTACTGGAGGCGATGCGGCACCGCTGGATCTCCCCGCAGTACGTCTCCACCAACCGGATCGACGGCGGCGGCCTGTATGCCGAGATCCGCGAGATGGGTCAGCGCGTCTGTGAGACGCTCGGGATCGGCACCTCAGCCACCCATATGGAGTGGTTCTACGGGCCGAAGGGGCTGAAGTTCAGCGAGATCGGGGCCCGCCCACCCGGTGTCGGCTGCTGGGACCTCTACAGCAACGGCAACGACATCGACCTCTATCTGGCCTGGGCCCAAGCCGTGCTCTATGGGCACACGACGATACAGCCCAGCCGCACGCACTCGGCCGGAATCATCGCGTTGCGCCCGGACCGTGACGGGCAGATCAGTCACTATGACGGCCTGGAAGACGTCGAGAACCGGTTCGGCCGCTGGATCATCGACGCTCATCTGCCCGGCTCGGGTTCACCGACCCAACCGATTGAGAACGGCTACATGGCCAACGCGTGGATCAGGATGCGCCACCCCGACTACGACGTGTTGCGCACCATGTTGGACGACGTAGGGTCCACGGTGCGCGTCCATGCCCGCTGACGACACGCACATCACCCTGCTCGGACCGCAACGCACCCCACGCCTCGGGCAGGTCATCGCCTCCCTGGGACTCGGTGACGCCCGCTTCGCCACGATCAACGCCGGATGGCGCGAGCGCGAACCGGACGACGAGCTGCTGTCCCAGACCATCGGCGGCAACACCATCAACCCACGGTTGTGGCACCGGATGCAGCAGGTCTGGGAGGAGGACCCCGAGCTCGCCCAGGCCGACCAAGACCGGCGCCAGGTGCTGGATGAGATGCACGAGCTGTATCTGATGGGGCTCGATCACGCGTTGTCGGCGCTCAAAGAGCTGTTGGCCCACGCCCCGCGTCACCCTGGGGTGAGGGATATGGCGGTCCGAGATGCCGAGGAGATCGTCCGCGAGATGGACGCTCGACACCTGGATCGCGTCGAGGCGGAGTATGCCCGCTTCTGGGATCAGTGGAAACCGCACGAACGAGACTCGACGGCCCGAGCACGCGAGGAGATCAAGGCCGAACTGTCGCAGGCGCAAGCCGTCATCCTGACCGGTGGCCACGTCGGCGTACTGATGGGTGCAATGCACCTGTTCAACATCGCGCCGGCGTTGGACGTGCCGCTCATCGCCTGGGGGGCCGGGGCGATGGCGTTGACCGAACGCGTCGTACTCTTCCACGACCGAGCAGCCCACGGGCCGGCCATCGCTGAGGTGTATCGACGCGGGTTGGGCTTGGTGCGCCATACCGTCGCGTTGCCGTCGGCGTGGGAACGTTTGGACGTCAGCAACCACACCCGCATGGGGTTGTTGGCGCGCCGTTTCGACCCCGCACACTCATTGCTGCTGGACGCCGGCGTGCAGGTGCACATCGGCTATGACGGGGTGTTGCCCCCTGGGTCACCGGTGTTGGCTGAGGACGGCTCGGCCATGGTCCTGGGCGGGCGGTCAGCATGAGCACCGGCACCGTTGGCCGCAATCGGGACAAGCAACGCCCGAAGTTGGCGATCAACCGACTGCGTGCGCTCGATCAGGTCGACGAAGGCGCGGTTCAGACGTTCCTTGATGAGCACGAGGCTCCCATCGTGGAGGGCGCCACGTGCACCTTCCTGTTCCGCGGACATGCGGACGAAGTCCACGTGATGCACCGCATCGTGAACCAACCTCAGCGGGTGCCCATGAAACGGCTCGGGCACACCTCGCTGTGGTGGGTCACCATCGAGCTGCCGGAAGGATCTCGGGTCGAATACCAACTCTCCACCCGAGTCGGAGACCGCACGGAGCAGTTCAACGATCCCCTCAACCCGCATGTGGCACACAGCCCCGTCGGGTCGTCCTCGGTCTGTCACGCCAGCGGATACCAGACCCCGGAGTGGGTGCACCACGATCCGGACTCTCGGCCGGGTCAGATGCATACTGTCGAGTTCCATTCCAAGGCCTTGCGGCGCAACGTGGCGAGTCGGATCTACTTGCCGGCACGTTATCGGCCCAGCACGGCATACCCCTTATTGGTCGTGCACGACGGTGACGACTATCTGAACTACGCAGCGATGCAAACGGTGCTGGATAACCTCATTCATCGGTTGGACATGGCGGAGACCGTGGTGGTGTTCAGCAATCCCGGGGATCGGTTGCGCGAATACGCCAATAGCGCGGCGCACGCGCGCCATCTCAGCGCTGAGCTCATCCCTTATCTCAGTGAGCGACTCTCCTTGGTTGATCGCCCGGAGGCACGGTGTCTGATGGGCGCGAGTTTCGGCGCGGTGGCGTCCTTGTCCGCGGCGTACCGCAAACCGGATCTGGCCTCGTCGCTGATTCTCCAGTCCGGGTCATTCGTCTTCACCGATATCGGTGATGACCACGGCGGCGGTGAGGCTTTCGACCCGGTCGTAAAGTTTGTGAATCGTTATCGAGCCGATCCCCGTCGGGTCGCCACCCGCATGTTCATGTCGTGTGGCGTCTACGAACCGCTGATTGTGCAGAACCGCTCGATGGTCCCCGTCTTTGAGATGACCGGCACCACGGTGCGGTACGTCGAGGCGCGAGATGGCCATTCCTGGGAAAACTGGCGTGATCGGTTGCGCGATGGCCTGTCCTGGATCTTCCCGGGGCCACAAAAGTTCGTCTACGAGTAGCCTTGCCTCGGCGGCGCCGACTACGGTCCGCCGAACTATGGACTAAGGACGCCTTATGGACCAAAATTACGAGCCCGCACACCAGGACGCCGCGCGGGTCACGTATCTGCTCGTCGACGGCGAGAACATCGACGCCACCATCGGCAACTCGATCCTGAACCGTCGGCCCAACCCCGAGGAACGGCCCCGGTGGGACCGGTTGCTGACCTTCGCCGAGTCCAAGTGGCAGCAGCCCGTCAAGGGCCTGTTCTTCCTGAACGCATCCTCCGGGCTGCCGATGGCGTTCGTTCAAGCGCTGCGGGCAATCGGCTACGGAGCGGTCCCGTTGGCGGGTACCGCAGAAGAAAAGGTCGTCGACATGGCGATCCTGCGCACCCTGGACGCGCTGTTGGACCGCGATGCCGACGTGATGCTGGTCAGCCACGACGGTGACTTCGTCGAGGCGATGACGCCGCTGGTCGACGGCGACCGGCGGGTCGGATTGATGGCCTTCGAGGAGTTCCGCAACAACGGGTTCGGTCCGTTGCAAGCGCGCGGCATGGAGTTTTTCGACCTCGAGCACGATGCGCATGCGTTCAACACGCACTTGCCGAGGCTGCGGATCATCGCGATCGAGGACTTCGATCCGCAGGACTTCCTGTAGCCCCCGGCACAACGTGTCCATAGGAATTGGCGGCTCGAGGGAACTCGAGTCCCGCCGCGGCCACATAGAGGTATGACGCACCCTGCGGGCACCTCGGCCGAGAGACCGCTGCGTCTGGGCTCGGCCACCGACGCGCAGGTGTGGCGGGTTGCTACGAGTGAAGATCCGGAAGCCTTCGGGCTCATCTTCGACCGGCACGCCGATGCCGTCCACCGTTACTGCGCTCGCCGGTCGGGGTCAGCCGACACCGCCGATGACGTGGTGGCAATCGTGTTCCTCGAAGCGTGGCGCAAGCGGGGCGAGGTTGTCCTGCGTCACGAATCGGCGCTGCCCTGGTTGCTCGGCGTGGCGCGTCATACCCTCTCTCATCGCGCGCGCAGTCGGCTGCGGCATCAGCGCGCCGTGGATCGCCTGCCCCGGACGTGGGCCCCAGACCACGCCGACGGCGTGGTGGCTCAGCTGGATGATCGTCGGCGACTCGGCGAGGTGGAGCGCGCCTTTGCCACCTTGGGGTCGGCCGACCAGGACGTCATCGCGCTATGTGTGTGGCAGGGACTGGAGTATGCCGAGGCGGCGCTCAGCCTAGGGGTGCCAGTGGGCACGGTGCGTTCCCGCCTCTCTCGTGCTCGTGCACGACTGGCTGCTTCCACTGATCAAACCCGTCCCGAAGCGGGCTCACAGCCGGGACCGAAGGACACATGATGACAACTGACGGCAGTGGCGCTGGTGGCGATACCAACGACGGCTTCGGCATGAACGATCCAGCACCGGGTGGCGATGCGGGTCCGACGGTGCGCAGAATGAGCCCGCAGGTGCGCCGGCACGCTCGTGAAGTGCTGCTCGCGAAGGCCGTGGACGGGACAGCGAACGGAGCGGCGAGCATGGCAGGTGCGAGCGCCGACGCCGACGAGGCACGTGTGGGACGGGACGGATTCGAGGGTGCACCAGCTCCACTGAACCGACGTTGGATCGTGTTTGCCGCTGGTCTGGCAGTAGCCGCCGCGAGCGCCGCGATTGTCGTCGGCACCGGTGTGGTTTCTGATGACGGCCTCGGCCTCTCACCGGCCGACACCACATCCTCACAGGATGATCCCCACGACGAATCTGATTCGGGCACCAGCCTGGACCTCACCCGAACCAGGACAACATGCTTGTCTGCTGTCGGCGCATCATTCGACGACACGTCGGGAGTGGTCTACGAGCACCACACCGATGAATACACCGTGGTTGCCGTTAACTCTGGGACGACGCAGATGTGTGCAACCACCAGTCGGGGCGGCTCCTATCAATCCGGAAGGGCCCAAGTCTCGTCCGAAGTGTCGCAGTTCATCCGGCAGACGTTTGCGGAGGGTGAGGTGTATACCGAACTTCTGGGCGGCAAGGTGGCCGACGACGTGAAAGCGGTCGATATCCAATCCGGTGGCGACGTGGTCGCGTCGGCCAATCTCGAAAACGGTTGGTTCTCCGCATTCGCCGCCACGACGCCCGGTGCTGAGCTCTCCTACCTGGTGACGATGCAGGACGGAAGTACCAAGACGGTTGTGGTGGACGACCCCACCTACGTCGACCCAGTGGAGCAACAAGAGGCTCTCGACGCTTTTCAATCCCGGTTCGCCGACGAGTGCTTCGACGAAGGATACGACCTCCTGACTACACACAGGGATCCGAACTACCTCTTCTTCGCCGCAGACACCGGAGACGCCATCGAGGGCTGCCTGAGCACAGGGACTGTGGGGACACAGTGGGAGGCAACCCTTCCGGAAGCCATGCCCCTGAGGGCTCCGATCGAGTCGATGGACCCGACGCCGAGGCCCACCGACACCGGGCCCTACCCGGTGATGGGTCGAGCCGCCCCCACCGTGACGGCCGTGGTGGTGGTCTCGGCTGACGGCAATCGCCGCGACGCCTTGGTGCAGGATGGCTTCTACACAGCCATGCTCCCGGCTACCGAGGTCGAGGGCCTGAGCTACGTGGTGAAGACCGACGATGGTGAAACGACGACCCTAGGGTCCGAGTGACGGTGGGCATCGCGGAGATCAAGACGCGTGGGGGCGGAACTCACCTCGCGCTGCGGGCACGGTCACCAACCCCTGATCCTCCTGCGACACGCGGACGGGACAGCGAGGGCGAGCTAGGTCCTGGCGCCACGCCGCCGCGGACCGGCTCAATCGTGCACGTGAGCGCTGTGACCGATGTCGGCGGGCGTGTCGTCGGCACGGAGTGTCTCCGGTGCCGTGGACATCGGACGGCGATGATCCCGCGTAGCCGCCGCCGAGTGGGCGTGCGAGGCTGGTCCGATGACTGATGCGAGCACCAACCCCTCACCGTTGATCGTGGTCACCGGAGCCAACGGCCTCGTCGGTTCCGAAATCTGCGCGGCCCTGAGCGAGCGAGGCGCCCGCGTTCGCGCCCTCGTTCGCCGAGCGCAGACGGCTCCTGAGCTGACTGGCATCGAGGACCAGGTCGGCGACTTTCTCGATCCCGGGTTTGCGGCAAGCGCGGTCCTGGGCGCCGACGCCGTCATAAGCACCGTGCACCCGATGGGATCGGACCGGGACACTCAGCAGCGGGTGGGTGTCGAAGGCACCGCCGCGCTAGCCCGGACCGCGCAGGAGGCGGGGGTGGCCCGATTCATCCACATCTCCACGGCTGCCGTCTACGACAGAGGCTCGGCATCCGGGGACGTCGATGAGACGTCGACGC
>JBASAZ010000201.1:0-6388 GCA_049650845.1 Ornithinimicrobium sp. | reverse complement strand
GAGTCGGCTGACGACGTGGGCATCCATTCCGCGTGCGCGCTGAGCACGCACTATTCCGTGGGTTCGAATGGTGTAACCGGCCTGTTGTTCCGGCAACGCGTTGCTGACAACGTGCAACACCGCCGTGAGCGAGCCGGAGTGTGGTCTGGGTGATAAATGAGGCGTATGCACGAGGACGTCGCGGAGTTCTCTCGCCTGAAGCTGCTCACTGTGGGCCCGCAGTCGTCTGGCCAGCAGGCGCGAGCGCACGTCGCCAGACGGGGCCAGTAGCGTTACGGCTTCACTGAGATGTCCCTCTTCCGCGGCAACCAGGGCGCGAGTACGCTCCACCGCACTGGGGTGGAGCGGGCTGTCACCGCGAGCAGGATCGGCGGTGATGGCCGCTAGCGCGCGGCGAGCGAGCGGTGCGTCGTGCAGCACCACCGCCGCTTCGGCCACGTGTCGCAGGGTCGTCGTACGCCGCCTGTTTGAACCCGGGGGAGAAGTCACCGCGGCGCTCAGGACGCCGAGCCCGATGGATCGTTGCCCAGACGCAGCCAGGCCCAAGGCGCCGAGATCGGGTCGGATGCCTCGGACCCGCGGAGCCGATACCAAGCTCGACACCCATCTCGGGCTGCGCCGCAGGCCGACCGACACGGCTTTGCTCCAACCTCGCAGTCCATGGTGGAACACCAACGACGCGGCAAGCGGAGCGTTGAGCAGCACGCGAGTGGCGGCTCGACGATTCACGCTACTAAGGGACGGGTGCCGTGACATGCTTCGCCTCCTAGCGGTGCTCGACGGATGGCGAGCACTCTACGGGCCGCGTCACCGCAATGGATCGGTATAGCACGGTGATCGTGCAATCCTGTGCGCAGCACTGATCTCTTGCCCACGACCGTTCACCGCGAAGGATGTCCCATGCCCGAACTGGTCCTGCACGTCACCGGAGCTCGACCGAACTTCCCTAAGGCCGCTCCGGTCATTGCTGCTATCCGGGAACGCGGAGCGGCGCAGCTGCTCGTGCACACCGGGCAGCATTACGACGCAAAGATGAGCGACGTCTTCTTCACGCAGTTGGGGTTGCCCGAGCCCGACGTCAATCTGGGCGTGGGGTCTGGTGCACACGGCGCCCAGACCGCTTCGATCATGACGGGGCTAGAAGAACTCTTCGTTGAGCGTCAGCCGTCGATGGTCGTCGTCTACGGTGACGTGAACTCGACGGTCGCAGCCTCGCTGGTAGCCGCAAAAATGGGCATCCCCACCGCCCACGTCGAAGCCGGTCTGCGCTCATTCGACCTATCCATGCCGGAAGAGATCAATCGGCTGGTCACCGATCGTCTCGCCGATCTACTCCTGACCACCAGCGTCGACGCCGTTGCGCACCTGGGCAACGAGGGCGTGCACGCCGACCGCATCCATTTCGTCGGCAACCCCATGATCGACACCCTGCTTCGCCTTCGAGAACGTTTCGACCCGGCGGCGGCGCGCGCCGAACTCGACTTGCCCGAGCGCTACATCGTGGCGACCCTGCACCGCCCCGGGAACGTGGATCGGCCGCAGGACATCCAAGAACTCGTCGCCTCGATGCACGCCGTAGCCGACCAGGCGCATGTTGTGATCCCGCTGCACCCTCGCGGCCGCAGCCGCCTGGAGGAGGCTGGATTCTTCGATCATCCCGCCCTGCAGGTCGTCGACCCCTACGGCTACCTCGAGTTCATGGGGCTGGTCGAGGGGTCTGCCGCCGTGGTCACCGATTCGGGGGGGGTTCAAGAAGAGACCACCGTGCTCGGAGTGCCCTGTCTGACCCTTCGCCCCAACACGGAGCGGCCGGTCACCATCACCCACGGAACGAATCGGCTCGTGACCCGCGCAAACCTGGCGGAACATGTCAGCCAGGTGCTGACCACCGGCCCGCTTCGTGATTGGCCCATTCCTCCGTTGTGGGACGGACATGCCGGCGAACGCATCGCCAACGTCGTCGTCGAGTATTCGGGCAGGTGAGCACAGCGGGCCGACTCTCGCGAGCGGGCATCGGCGCTCCGGCCTACCTCGCACGGATGCTCAATGACCAGGCCGCACGCGCCTCGTTCCAGCATCGGGTGCGCCGCCGCATCGAGCGTAATCTCTCGACGCTCCGAGTGCGGCGGGGCCGTGTTTCGTTGCCGGACTTCCCGATCCCCGTCGGACCCATCGCCCGGCCCAACCTGCGAGTGGCGGTGATCTTGGACTCGTTCTCCACGCTGGCCTTTGGGTTCGAGTGGGATCAGGACGCAGTGCCGCGACAGGGTTGGCAGGCGCACCTGGAGGCCCACCGGCCGGACATGCTGTTCGTCGAGTCGGCGTGGGCTGGAAACGAGCGGCAGTGGCGACTGGCGATGACCCAACCCGACGGTCCGGCCCAAGACTTGGTGGACCTGGTCGCATGGTGTCGAGCCAGGCACATCCCCACGGTGTTCTGGAACAAGGAAGATCCACCGAACTATGACGTCTTCGTGCCAACTGCTGCTCTGTTCGATCGTGTCTTCACCGTTGATGCGGAGCGAATCCCCGCATACCGCGAGGATCTTGGACATGATCGGGTGGCCTTGTTGCCGTTTGCTGCGCAACCTCGCATCCATTCGCCCGTGCGAACAGGTCGCGACGCGCTGGGGAACGTAGCCTTCGCGGGGACCTACTTCGCACACAAGCATCCCGAGCGTCGGCGTCAGATGGAGGTGCTGCTACCGGCGGGGCAAGCTCGAGGCCTGCACATCTTCTCCCGCATGGTGGCTGAAGACTCTCGCTACCGCTTCCCATCGCGCTATCGATCCGCGGTGGTCGGATCGCTGACCTATCCGCAGATGCTGGCGGCCGCGACGGCATACCCCGTCTTCTTGAACGTCAACTCCGTGACCACGTCGCCGACCATGTGCGCCCGTCGGCTTTTCGAGTTGTCCGCCGCAGCGACCACCGTGCTATCGACACCGTCGGCCGCCATCAGGCCGTTCTTCGGCGAGACCATCACCGTGGTGGAGGACAGCACCCAAGCCGACACCGCACTACAGGTGCTGCTCGATCAACCCGAGTATCGTGACCGGTTGGCTTGGCGTGCTCACCGGAGGGTGTTCGACGAGCACCTCTACACGCACAGGGTGGACACCATCGTGGGCGCCCTAGGCCTGCCTGTCACGCCTCCGCGACGCAGCATCTCTGCCATCGTGCCGACAATGAGGCCCGGCCAGGTCGAGCACGTGTTGTCCACCATGGCCGCGCAGACGCATCCCGACCTCGAGCTCGTGTTGGTGCCCCATGGCTTCGATCTCGATGAGCGCGACCTCCAACGTCGCGCGGCAGCCGTGGGCGATGTTCGTGTCGTGGTGCGCAATGCCTCGGCGGACATGACGTTGGGCGCCTGTATGAACCTCGGCGTACAAGCGTCCTCCGGCCGCTACGTCGCCAAAATGGACGACGACAACACCTACGGCGCTCATTACCTCAGCGACCTGGTGCGTGCCTTCGACTACAGCGACGCGTCCGTCGTCGGGAAATGGGCGCATTACGTTCACCTCGCGGCAACCAACGCCACGTTGTTGAGGTTTGCCTCCTCGGAGCACCGATACGTCAAGCTCGTGCAGGGCGGAACCATCCTGACGCCTCGCAGCGTCGCCGAGGACGTGCAGTTCGAGAACCTTCCCCGGCGGGTGGACACCACGTTCTTGGAGAAGGTACGTCGAGATGGTGGCGCGGTCTATTCCGCCGACCGATTCAACTTCATTTCGCGCCGAGCTGCCGATACCGCGGGGCACACGTGGGGGATTACTGATCAAGAGATACTGACGCGGAGTTCGCAGCTGCAGTTCTATGGTGACCCCATCGACCATGTACTTCTGTGAGCGGGGAGTGTCCCAGCGGCGCTTCGTGGGCCCTGTCATAGTCTGGTGCCCATGTCCCTGCTGAGAAAGGCTCTCAAACGGGCCAATCGAGTTGTTCTGATCACGACCGGCGCGGTCCTGGTCCTGGTGGTCTTCGTGTGCGCCGTGTTGTCGTGGTGGGAAGCAGCTATCACCGCTCTCGCCCTGTTGCAGCTCATCCTCTTAGCTGTCGGTCTGGGCCTCGTTCCCCCACAGGGGGGAGCGTCGACATCGACACTTCCCTCCGGTGCCGAAGTAACAGATCTGGAACGGAGAGTTGAGCTACTCAGCACGCGTGTGGTGGCCAGCACCGAGCGAGCACGCGTAGAGATTCTGGATGCACTGGTGGATCGACACCAGGAGTCGAACAATGCCTCATGACGAGCCCCTCGTCCCGGACCCTGTTTCCGCTCCACGTGGCAGGTGAGCTGAGCGATCGCCAGATCGTCCCCTTCGTCGATTTCGCGCTACGTACCCGCAGCCCACTGGCTCGCGACACGATACGACACCGGGCTCTCCGGGGGCACGCGCACCACCCGAGAGGTGCCGGAGACGACGCGGACGCTCTGCAGAAGGGTGACATCGATCTGCTTTGGGGGTCAGCTTGGGGCCGGCTGACAGCCCTGTGGGACAGCGACGAGGGTCGCTTCGAAAGCGCCGCCCAGATCTTCGAAGCGGTCCTGCGTCAGCACTCTGTCGATAGCCTCCCCGCAGACGGCGCGGCGTGCTACGCCCAGATTCTTCTGCGCCTGGGCCGAGACCAGACCTTGCACGAATTGCTTCCCGCTCTTGATCTGACGGACGTCGACCGGTGGTGCCTGCGCACGGACCTGCTTAATCCGTGGCGCCGCGGGCTCAGCCTCGAGGCCACGGACGCGGAGCAGACCCGCACCTGGTGCGCGGCGTTCAATGAAATTCTGGACCCCGGTTTGTCCCTGGTGACGGTGAATGACAGACCATCCCCCAACTTCACGGGCCACCCTGCGCATGACGCGGCGTTCGGCTCAACGCCCTACCAACGTCTGGCTGCGCCTTCGGAGACTCTCACGGCCTCCCACAGCGGCGGTGACCTGGTCACCGTCGTGATGTCCGCCTTCAGACCGGGACCCGACCTGCATATGGCGGTCCGCTCGGTGCTGGCGCAGACCTGGTCCGACCTGGAGCTCATCATCGTGGACGACTGCTCCGGCCCTGGGTATCAAGATTTTCTCCACGATGTCGCCGCCCAGGACGGCCGGATCAAGATTGTGACCGCCGAGGCGAACGCGGGCACGTATGCCGCTCGCAACCTGGCATTGAGCCACGCCCGCGGGCGCTACGTCACCTTTCAGGACTCCGACGACTGGACTCATCCGCAACGGATCGAGGCACAGCTGCGACCGTTGCTCGAGGACAGAGAAGTCCTGGCCAGCCGCTCGCGCACCCTGCGTGCCTATTCCGATCTGACGATGACCTATGTGGGCTACACGCCGGAGCGGTTGAACGCATCCTCCTTACTGTTCGAGCGAGAACCAGTCATAGCCGCTATCGGTGTCTTCGATACGACACGGAAGTCAGCGGATATGGAGTTTCCGCTACGGCTGAAGGCGGTCCGACCCGGCAGCGTCCGAGACTTGGCCCACCCGACCCCCTTAGCGATCACGCAATTACGCGCGGACTCGCTCTCGCGTTCGGATGCGGTGCCAGGTTGGACTCGATGGGACCGAATCCACTATCGCGACGCCTATCAGGAATGGCACGAACGCCTCCGGCATGGGCGTTCTTTGGTCCCACTCACTCTCGATGGCGCACGAGGCTTCCCGTTGCCTAATCCCGCCTGGTCCCTGGACCGACGCAAGGCGGTGACGTCTCGAACGTTCGACGTCGTGGTTGTGGGAGATTTGCGCGCGAACCACCCTCGAAACGTGCTCGGCAGTAGCATCGTTGAGCTGGCCAGCGCTGCGGGCCTCAAGGTCGGTGTGGCCACTCGTGAGCTTCCCGAGCCATTGTCAGGTCGCCGGCCTGCCTTCTCTCGCCAGGTTCAACGCACAGTGAGCGAAGGCCGAGCAACATTGACCCACGTGGACGCTCCGGACACGACGCGCGCGTTGCTCGTGACCGAACCCGAGGTGTTGTGCCATCTCGCCGCTCGACCGACGCTCAGCTGTGAACAGCTGTGGATCTATGTCCGGGCGGTGGACGCAACCTCGTGCTCTTCATTCGAGACAGAAGCCCTTCGACACTTCGGCATTTCTCCCCGGTGGATTCCCAGCAGTCGCGATATGCGCGACCAGCTCATCCAGATGTGGGGGCCGCAACGGGTCCACCCTGATGTGGTCCCCTTGAGCGTAGCGCCTGACCTCCTGCGGGTGTCCGGCTCACGACATGCCCTCAGCGCGCCGCTCGTCATCGGCCACCACCTCCCTGATCGGGCGGCGCACTGGCCTTCGGGGCGACACGTGCTCCAGGCCTACCCCACCCGGCTCACGACCCTCGGTCTGATCCCTGACGATGAAGCGTTCGCCGCCCTCCCTGTC
>JBASAZ010000200.1:0-1670 GCA_049650845.1 Ornithinimicrobium sp. | reverse complement strand
CGTAGTTTAGCACCCATGTATCCTACAGAACAAGCGGTAGGGAGCTGGAGTGATGCTCTTCATAGGAAATAGCCCTTGGCTCATCCTCGGCCGATTACCGCTCCCGCGACATAGATCTATGCTGGCAGTGAGCTAGGATCACGTCATACTACGAAAGGATACGAAACGGGACGAAACAGAAAGTCCTAGAGAATTGATAAAGAATGGAAAATACTTTCTTCCACCAGAAGGTGGTGGGGATGATTTCAAGGTGCTGTTTAATCGCGCGGCGGTTTCCGGCGTCGGTCGTCCCGTGGACGCGGACGGGTTCCCACAAGGGCCGTGGACGCCTGATCTCTTAGCGGAAGCAATCTCACAGATCGACGCCAACCGGGTTGGGATCGAGCTGCGGACAGTCCAGCTTTGGTTTCAGAAGAACGACAAGGGTGTCAGCACCGACAACATCCGGTGGCTGGCGCGGATATTTGGCTGCGATGATCCCGACGCGACGAGCGCCTGGCAGGCGGAGCTGAGCGCAGCCCAAGCGAGACTTGTCGCACAGCGCAAAGAGGCGAGGACAAGGAGTGATCCTGAACTCCCGGAACCGCCAGGTCAGGTCGATCTCCCCAACGTTGCTTCTCAGGCAAAACCGGCAAGGTCACCCGCTGGTGGCACGGGCATAACCGGCGTCACAGATCGCTCCAATCTTGCGGCGAAGTCTGAAGCGATCTTCCTAAACCAGCATCCGATGACGCTGCCAGCCGTGGTGTGGGCAGGTTGCACGGCACTTGGGTTTCTGAGCTATATTGTTGGCGTTGAGAGTGTCACTTACAGTCCTATCGATGGCTTGGATAAGCAGGTCGGCTTCCTGTGGGCGCCAAGTTGGACGATCCTTCCGATGGTCATTCTCCCGCTGTTCCTCGGCTTCGTGGTAGCACTGCTCATCTACTGGAAGAACGATGCCCGACCTGAGCTGATTTCCGACATTTCCTCACCCGACGAAGGTGCAAAAGATTGGAAGTCGAAGATCGCTTCGTTCAACTACCTCTTCTGGATCATATTCGTCGTGAGCTTCGGCTTCGTATTTGTCCTTCAATGGTCTGGCGTTCATCTACAATCACTGCTGCAGGGCGATTCTTCTGGTTACATGATCGATTGGAGCATCGTTGCGATCGTCCGCCCTGATGTGGCCGGTATCCGGGAATCCATCACCCTGTCCTTCGTTGCGTATCTCTACTACGGGTTCTTGATGTGGCTTCTGTTCTCAGGCTTGGCGTTGCTCTTCATCATCGCCAACGATTACTACGAGGTATGCTCCCAACCGTCGCGGCACTTGAGCGACAAGGCTGAGTACGAGATCTACCGAACTGGTCAGAAAATTATCAGCGACGTGTATCGCTGCTCCATCCTGACAATCTTGTTCGCAACGTGTCTAAAGCTGCAGTCGACGTATCTGCTCTCCAGCGGCGAGAACATCGTCAGCTGGCTCATGAACGACGCTGCGCTATTCTTCGGACAGCGCAGCATAGAAGCCTTTGCTTTGGAGCTGAGAGGCATACCGCAATTTACAAGCGTCCTACTTATCACTGTGACGTCCGCGATTTTCGGCCTCTGCCTCCTTCAGATCAACTCGGTGCTGCGTCCTTCGATCGACGCGGCCGACGAGCGCAATTCGGTGATGAAGGGTCAGG
>JBASAZ010000199.1:0-1573 GCA_049650845.1 Ornithinimicrobium sp. | reverse complement strand
GCTCGACATCATCGGGGTGCCGGACCCGCGGGACTGGACGCACCTGGACGCTGCCGGCTCGTCCGCAACCGACCTGGAGCGCGGCGTCGCCGGCCTACGGGTGGCCTACTCTCCGGCGCTGGGCTGGGCCGACCAGGTGGCGGTGGACCCTGAGGTGGCCAGCCGCGCCGAGCAGGCCGTCTCGGTGCTGGCCGACCTGGGCGCGCACGTGGAGCAGGTCGACCCTCCCGTCGGGGCGCTGGGGGAGGTGGAGCACGCGTTCTGTGTGCTGTGGTTCACCGGGGCAGGCAAGGTGTTGCGCGCGTACGGCGAGGACGCTATCGACCGGGTTGACCCGGCCCTGGCCGAGCAGGTGCGCCGGTATGCCGACTGCAGCGCCCAGGACTACCTCGACGCCACCGCCGTGCGGATGGACCTGGGCCGGGCCCTCGGCGTATGGCACCAGCGGTATGACGTGCTCGTCGGCCCGACGATGCCCACCGCGGCCTTCCCGGCGCGGCAGCCAGCCCCGACGGGGTGGCCCTCGCCGCTGTGGACCTCGTGGTCCCCGTTCACCTACCCGTTCAACATGACCGGTCAGCCGGCGCTGAGCCTGCCCTGTGGCTTCACCAGCGGCGGGCTGCCAGTCGGGCTGCAGGTGGTCGGCGCGCGGCATACGGACCCCACCGTGCTGCGGGTGGGGCACGCATACGAGCAGGCCACGAGCTGGCATACCCGCCACCCGGGAGCGACTCGGGTGCAGGAAGGAGACAGGCGATGACGTCTATCACGATCACCCTGGTGCAACGCGGGGTCAGTGCCCGCGCCGAGCTGGACGAGCAGGCCGCCCCACGCACCTGCGCCGCCGTCGTGGCGGCCCTGCCGCTGGAGGCGCAGGTCTACCACGGCAAGTACGCCCGGAACGAGATCTATGCGCTGTTCCCGTCCTTCGCGGAGGTCGACCCCGGCCCGGAGAACACCACGATCACCCCCATCCCCGGCGACCTGTGCTGGTTCAGCTTCACCGGTGACGCGCTGGGCAACCCGGCGTACGGGTACGAGGCCGGCTCCGAGCACGGCGGGCAGGCGGCGGTGGTGGACCTGGCGGTGTTCTACGGCCGGAACAACCTGCTCATCAACGGCGACCAGGGCTGGGTGCCGGGCAACGTCTTCGGCTCGGTCACCGACGGCCTGGCCGAGCTGGCCGCCGCCTGCCAGGACCTGTGGATGGGCGGGGTGCGCGGGGAGACCCTGCGCTTCGAGCTGGCCGCCGATACGTGAGCATGCCGCCGACCACTCCCGGGCCCGAGCACGGGGCCGTCCTCGCTGAAGCCGCAGCGCGTCTCTACGACGAGCGCGCTGCCCTGTGCGCTCGCGTGTCGGGGATGGGCGAGGACATGGCGCTGCTCATCGAGGCCTCGCGCGACTCCAATGCCGATGACGAGCATGACCCGGAGGGCCAGACCATCGCCTTCGAACGCGCCCAACTGGCGTCGTTGACGAAGCAGGCTCGGGAGCACCTGAGCGAGATCGACGCTGCTATCGAGCGCGTGGCGGGTGGGACGTATGGGGTGTGCGACGTCTGCGACCAGCC
>JBASAZ010000198.1:0-11244 GCA_049650845.1 Ornithinimicrobium sp. | reverse complement strand
ACGGATCCGTTCGTCCTGCAGAACAAGAAGCTGCTGAAGATCTCGATGGACTACGGGCCCGTCATGGCCAAGACCGGCTCGATGGTGGCCTACCAGGGCGACGTGAAGTTCGCCAATAAGGGATCCGGCGGTCTGAACAAGATCATCAAGTCAAAAATGACCGGCGAGGGTGTGCAGATGATGACGTGCACCGGCGCCGGGGAGTTGTTCGTCGCGGACGATGCGGCCGAGATTCAGGTGATGTACCTGGAAAACGACGAGATTTCGGTCAACGGCAACAGCATCTTGGCGTTTTCGTCTTCCATCGACTGGGATATCACACGGATCCAGGCCCGCGGTGGGATGATGACGGGCGGGATGTACAACGTGAGTCTTCGCGGCACCGGATACGTCGCGGTCACCACCAAAGGTGATCCAGTGGCGTTCGACGTCGCCATGGCGCCGACCTTTGGAGATGCTCAGGCCGTCGTGATGTGGACCGCTGGCGTGCAGATGGACGTCAAGATCGACAGCGGCGGGCTCGGATCCTTGGTGCGGGGCGGGACCGGCGAGCTGCTGCAGATGGCGTTCAGAGGCCAGGGGTATGTCGTGGTGCAGCCCTCGGAGGGAGTCGCCTCAGGCGGGCACGCCCAAAGCGGTTCCAAGAGCGGCGGGATCGGGGAGCTCTTTCAGTAGGGCTACCGCCAGACGGCATAACGTGTCGTTAATATGACGGTCAGCGATCCGTCGTTGTGTGATCCTCAGTGATGCTTCAGGCTAGCCCCATGCCTTCCTTTTCTTCGGCCTTTGCTCCCGCACCCGGCTACGTGAACGCCTCCACGCTCGGCCTGCCGCCCATCGCCGTGGTGGAGGCGATGCAGCACGGCTTGGTCCAGTGGCAGGCAGGAAGTGCCTCTCCCGACATGTATGACGCAGCGGTGGCCTCGGCGCGGTCGTCGTTCGCGTCTCTGGTCGGCGTGCCGGCGGCCAACGTCGCCGTGGGACCGGCCGCTTCCACCTTCGCCGGGGTGGTCGCCTCCTCGTTGCCGGACGGTGCTCGGGTGGTCGCCATCGCCGATGACTTCACGTCGATCTTGTTCCCGTTCATGGTGCAGGAGCAGACCCAGCGCGGCGTGCGCGTGGAGCTCGTCGCGCTGTCCGACCTCGCATCGGCGATTACCGCGGAAACCGACCTCGTCGTGTTCAGCCTCGCGCAGAGCAAGGACGGTGCCCTGGTCGACCTCGAAGGAGTGTTGTCGGCTGCCCAACACGCGCGAGCGCGGACTTTCTGCGATCTGACCCAAGCCGCCGGGTGGCTACCGATCGATGCTGGGCGTTTCGATGTGACGGTCTGCTCGGCCTACAAGTGGTTGTGTCAGCCGCGGGGAGCGGCCTACTTCACCGTCACCGACGACGTCATGGAGAGTCTGACGCCGGTGTATGCCGGCTGGTACGCGGGAGAGTCGGTGTGGGAGTCGGTGTACGGCCCGCAGATGCAGTTGGCCGTCGACGCACGTCGCTTCGATGTGTCACCGGGGTGGCTGACGTGGCTCGGCGCTGCCGCCGCCGGGACGGTCTTCGAGCAGACCCCGATCGCCGAGCTCGGCGCCCACGGGGTCGGGTTGGCCAACGACCTGAGGTCTCGTCTCGGTGTGCCGCAGTGTCCTAGCCCGGTTCTGTCGTTGCCGGACGCGGACGGCGAAAAAGCCCGGTCGTGCGCCGCGGCCGGGGCCACCGTCGCCTCACGCGCCGGCGCTGTGCGCATCGCGTTCCACCTGTGGAACACCCCCGCCGATGTCGATCTCATCGAGAGCGCACTACGCTAATTCGGTGCTGAACCACCTCACAGTGCCCCCACCGACTCCCGTGGACGCGTCGGCATACGCGGCGGTCATGGCGGTGTTGAGTGCAGGAAACGTTGCTGTGCTCACGGGGGCGGGGATGTCCACGGCCAGCGGCATCCCGGACTATCGGGGGCCGGATGGCACGCGCCGGGTCGAACCGATGCACTACGCGGAGTTCCTCGCGGACAGTGCCGGTCGGCGCCGATACTGGGCCAGGGCGTTTGCGGGGTGGGACCGCTTTGCCGCGGCCGGACCGAATGCCTCGCACCGCGCGGTAGCCAGCCTGCAGGCCAGTGGTGTCCTATCCGGGGTGATCACGCAAAATGTCGACGGGTTGCATCAGGCCGCGGGGGCGCGCGAGGTCATCGAGCTGCACGGGAACTTGGCCCGGGTGGTGTGCCTGGACTGCGAACGGACCTATCCGCGCGAACGGGTTCATGGCTGGCTGAGCGAGGTCAACGGCTCGTTTGCGGGAGAAGAGCATGCCGTCGTGCGTCCTGACGGTGACGTGGCCCTGAGCGACGATGTCGTGGCGTCCTTCAACCTGGCCGCATGTCCACACTGCGGCTCCGACCGGCTCAAACCGGACGTGGTCTTCTTTGGCGGCGCGGTGGCTCGCCCCCTGGTGGATCAGGCCTTCGCGTTGGTGGAGGAGGCGTCGGCGCTCCTGGTCTTGGGCTCATCGTTGCGGGTCATGAGCGGGTATCGCTTCGTCCGTCGTGCTGCCGCGCGAGGCATTCCGGTTGCCGTCATTACGCGGGGGCCAACGCGCGGCGATGCGCAGACCACGATCGGCCTCGATGCGCTGCTCGAGGATGTGCTGCCAGGGCTCGCCGACGCTCTCGCGCCCTAGTCGCCCTCACCGCGCCGAACGCAACAGTGCCGCCCGCCGGAGGGGGATGGAGTCGGCGGACGGCACTGGGTCTAGCGGGTCAGATGCGCCGCAGTACGGCTGTCACCTTGCCCAAGATCACGGCGTCGTCTCCGTCGATGGGGTCGTAGTCGTCGTTGTGCGGAAGCAACCAGATCTTGTCGTCCGTGCGCTTGAAGGT
The DNA here is from genome assembly GCA_049650845.1 of Ornithinimicrobium sp. Taxonomy (GTDB): domain Bacteria; phylum Actinomycetota; class Actinomycetes; order Actinomycetales; family Dermatophilaceae; genus Ornithinicoccus. Next base: position 8,369 of record JBASAZ010000198.1, on the reverse strand, counting down.
CTTCACGGTCGCTTCGTTGTCCAGCATGGCCGCCACGATGTCGCCGTTGTCAGCCGACGGCTGGCGCCGCACCACCACGTAGTCGCCGTCACAGATGGCCGCGTCCACCATCGAGTCGCCCACCACGTTCAGCAGGAAGAGGTCGCCGTCGCCGACGATCTGCTTGGGCAGCGGGAAGATGTCTTCGATGGCTTGCTCGGCCAGGATCGGCCCACCCGCCGCGATGCGTCCCACCACCGGCACGTAGGAGGCCTGCGGTCGCGCGTCGCCGCTGTCGGTCTCGTCTAGGTGGCCCCGCTCGTCCGAGGTGCTCGAAGGCGCATCCGGGTCGGTTGTGGATAGGGATGATCCCGATCCGTCGGACCGCGCCGAATCGAGATGGGTATCCTCGTGGCGCCGATAACCGCGCTGTGGCTCACTGCCGCTCGCCGGCAGCACGACCTCGATGGCCCGAGGGCGGTTGGGGTCGCGCCGCAAATAGCCTTTGCGCTCCAACATCTTCAGCTGGTGAGCGACCGATGACGGCGAGGTCAAGCCGACGGCTTCGCCGATCTCGCGCAGGCTGGGCGGGTAGCCCCGTTGGTCGACCGCGTCGCGAATCACCTCGAGCACGCGCTGCTGGCGCGCACTCAACTCTGTGCCCGCCGAGTGTCCGGACAACTCGTGGATATCTGCCATGTGAACCATCCCCTCTGGACGATAACCGCTGATCAGAAGGTATGTCGGTGCCTTCTGGTGGACTCAACGGTATGAACTCATCGTACGGACGTTCGCCACGCCGGACAAACATATGTTCGACCGGCGTGTCGTCAGGTTCGTACGTTCGTGCTATAAAGTGTACAGACGTCCGATCGAACATGCGTTTGCATTGGCAGCGTCGTAGTCGCACACCGACACCCCTAGGAGTAGTCATGAGCGCCGTCACCATCGAGCGGTATCCAGCGACCATCGAGCGGTATCCCGCGACACCCGTAAGGCGTCACCTTCACATCGTGGGCTCCCCAGAGGAGAGCCACCCGGACGTTCGGACACCGGGGATGCGGATGACCCGGCGTGGCAGGCTCGTGATCACCCTGAGCGTGATGTCCAGCCTGCTGGTAGCGGCGGCGGTCACGGTCGCGCTGGTGTTGCCTGCCGGCGCCAGCACCGACGTCGTTGTCCAGCCGGGCCAGACGCTATCGGACATCGCCGCGAACGCTCTGCCCGCCGTTCCGCTCGATCGCGCCATCGTGCAGGTTCAGTTGGCTAACGACATGAACTCGCTGCACGTTCAGTCCGGCCAGACGCTGCACATCCCGTAGTCCGTGATCAACCGCGAGTGAGCCGCCGGTCAGTCTGTCTCGGGCTGCTGAGCTGCGGGCTGGTGGACTGCTTTGTGGACAACCGGCAACTGCGTCGACGGGATGAAATAGCCGCTGATGTGGGGATCAAACATCAACCCGTCGAGTCCGGCTTCTTGGTAGTCGTCGGCGGATTCCACCACCTCGTCCGGCCGCAGGGCAATCGCGCCGAGATGGTCGTTCGGCTGGATCATGCCCTGCGCGATCGCGAAATGGCGTGCGCGCTCACTGTCGGTGAAGGTGAGAAGCATGAGTTGGTCGTCAATCTCAGCCGCGGCCGGTGACTCCTCGCCGGGCTCTCCGACGGCGATGAACCACCAATGTTCCAGGCCCATGGTGACCCGCCACAGGGCAGCCATGCCGACGTGGTCGTCCTCGCCGGAGATGGCCGCGACCAACCGGTCGATCTCGGATTCTTCGGGCAGGGGGGTGTCGGAGGGGGCCAGGTCAGCGCCGCTGTCACGAGCGTCAGGGGACTCTGTCATCCGCCTATGGCACCACACAGGGGGCGGGTAGGTCGAAATGGGGGGCTGGCCTCAGCTCAGTCAGGGCTGCAGGTGGGGCGCGTGCGCGGGGTCCGGTTCCACGCCGTCGATCGCCTCGGACCACGAGTGGGGGACCGTCGCAGTCATCGTCGTCCCATCCGGCCGGGTGCTTCCGATCAGCGATGAGATGTCCAGCAAGCCCGCGATCCGGGGTCCTTGATCCGCGAGGTCGACCGAGAGTGGGGTGTCCCCGACGACATACGTCTGTCCGCGGACCGACAGTTCGACATCCTCGCCGTCCTGCACCACGAAGGTGATCGAGTCCTGAGCCACCGTGACGTGCAGTCGAGATCCGTGCCAGAGCATCGGCCAGCTGATCGTCTCCCACTCCGTCGGCAAGCGTGGGTCGAAGGTCAGTTCCCCGCGGTCATCTCGCATGCCACCGAACCCGCCCACGAGGGCACTCCAGACGCCCCCGGTCGAAGCGACGTGCGAACCATCCGTGGTGTTTCCGTGTCGGTCGTCCAAGTCGACGAACAACCCGGCGTAGAAGTAGCGCAACGCCAGCTCGTAGTAGCCCACCTCGGCGGCCACGATGGACTGCATGACCGCAGAGAGCGTTGAGTCGCCGGTCGTGATGGGGTCGTAGTACTCGAAGTTCGCCCGTTTCTGCTCGGCGGTGAAGCGTTCGCCCTGCAGATACATGGCCAAGACCACGTCGGCCTGTTTCAACACCTGGAAGCGGTAGATCACCAAGGGGTGGTAGTGCAACAGCAGGGGGCGCTTGTCGTTGGGAGTGTGCTCAAGATCCCACATCTCGCGCTCGAGGAAGTGCGAGGCCTGCTGATGAACCCCCATCTCGGCGTCGAAAGGCAAGAACATGCCCTTGGCAGCGCGCCGCCACTCTTTGATCTCTTCGGCGCTCAGCTGTAGACGGGAGACCGCTTTGGCGTAGCTATCGGGGTCGGACTGCGCGAGATCGGTCATGGTGGTGGCGGCCATGGCCAAGTTGAACTGAGCCATGACGTTGGTGAAGAGGTTGTCGTTGACGACGGTGGTGTACTCATCCGGCCCCGTGACGCCGTGGATGTGGAAGCTTGCGGCGCCGTTGTGCCGCCAGAAGCCGAGGTCGGCCCACAGCCGCGCCGTCTCGACCAGGATGTCGGCGCCCTCTTTGACAAGGAAGTCCTGATCTTGGGTAGCCCGCACGTACTTGATGAGGGCATGAGCCACGTCCGCGTTGATGTGGTATTGCGCGGTGCCGGCCGCGAAGTATGCCGAAGCCTCCTTGCCGTTGATGGTGCGCCACGGGAAGAGAGCACCGTGCTGGGCCAGTTCCGCAGCGCGTTCCCGCGCGGCGGGCAACATCTTGTGCCGGAATCGCAACGCATTTCTTGCGGCCTGGGGGTCGGTATAGACCAAGAAGGGCAGCACGTAGCACTCGGTGTCCCAGAAATAGTGCCCGCCGTATCCCGATCCGGTCATCCCCTTGGCCGGAATGCCGTGGCTGCCGGCCCGCGCTGTGGCCTGGGCCAACTGGAAGATGTTCCAGCGGACCGCCTGCTGCACCGCCGGCTGACCGACGATCTTGACGTCCGAGTTCTCCCAAAACGTGTCGAACCACTGCCGTTGCTCGGCGTGGAGCGCCGCTACGCCTTGATCGACGGATCGGTCCAGGGTCCACCCGCACCGTTCGCTCAGCTCACGCACCGGCACCCCGCGAGAGGTGTGGTAGGTCACGTACTTCTGCAGGGTGATCGGTCGACCCTCGCGCGCGTCGATGGTGAAGACGTGCTCGGCGCGGTTGTCCGAGGCGGTGAGATCTTCGCTCCAGGTGTTGTCGGTCTGGATACGGTGCTCGGCGGCCACAGCGATCGTCATCTTGGATTCCGCACAGCGATAACCCAGCAGCAGGCGTCGATCGGCGGTGCTGCTGGCCTGTGGTTCCAGGACGCGACGATCGAAACCTTCCGCCTTGCGAGGATCAGCGCCTTCACCCATCGCGGCCGAGCGCACGTGGTACTCATCCGAACCGTCTTGCCGGTTCAACAACTGGGAACTGATCACGATCGGCGCATCCCCGTCGAGCAGCTCGATCGCCATCGTCATGACCGCGAGGTGGCGTGCGATCACGCTGACCATGCGGGTGGTGCTGACCCTGACGCGCAAGCCCGCGCTGGTCCGCCAGATCAGCTCGCGGCGCAGCATCCCGTCGGCGAAGGACAGTGTGCGGCCGTAGGTCTCGAGGTCGGCGATGTCGAGCAACAACGGCTCGTCCTCGACGTAGATCTTGATGACCTTCGCGTCCGGGACGTTGATCAGGGTCTGACCCACCCGGGCCAAGCCGAAGGCTTCCTCGGCGTGGTGGATCGGCCACGTCTCGTGGAATCCGTTGATGAACGTGCCGTGCGTGTGGGTGTCGCGACCCTCTTCGGGGTTACCCCGCATACCCAGATAGCCGTTGGCCACGGCAAACAGCGTCTCCCTGGTGCCCAGGTTCTCCAACCGGTATTCGTCCTCCACCAGTGCCCATTCGTCGATCGGGAACTGTGCGCGGTCCAACGGGTCGACCGCGGCCGGGGGGACGTGCGGGGAGGGGTACTTATGTGGCATCAGATGAGCTCCGCCAGGTCCGAGATGACGACATCGGCCCCACCGCGGCACAACGCTTCTCGCCCCGCCCCCCGATCCACGCCGATGACCAACCCGAAGTCGCCAGCCGCACCCGCTTGCACGCCGGATATCGCGTCTTCGAAGACCACACACCGCTCGGTGGGCACCCCCAGCTGCTCGGCGGCATAGGTGTAGGTGTCTGGATGAGGCTTGCCAAGGATGCCTTTCTCGGCGGCCACGCCGCCGTGCACCACGACCGGAAACCGGTCGGCGATGGCCGCAGCGGCTAGGACGTCCGGGGCATTCTTCGAAGAAGACACCACGGCTTGGCGCACCCCCAGGGTTTCCAGGTGGTCGATCAACTGCAGCGAGCCGGGGTATGGCGCGATGCCGTCCCGCGCGAGCACGGTGGTGAAGGCGGCGTTCTTGCGGTTGCCCAGACCACATACGGTCAGCTGGCCGGGCTCGTCGCTCGGGTCGCCGAACGGGAGCTCGATCTGGCGCGACGCCAGAAAGGTAGCCACCCCTTCGTAGCGTGGCTTGCCGTCGACGTGGTCGAAATAGTCCTGGTCGGTGTATGCCGCCTGGTCGGGATAGTCGGCGAGGAATGCGCTGAACGTCTGGGCCCACGCGCTCATGTGCACCTCCGCCGTGGGCGTCAGCACGCCGTCGAGGTCAAACAGCGCTGCGTCGTAGTCATCCCATTTCACGGGGGCAAGCCTAGGGGGATCAGCGGGGGTTCGTTGACGCCGCCGGAAGAGGGGCTGTGGATGGACGGTCGGGTATGTCGTCCTGCTGGCCTACCGTGATGGTCATGCCCGAGTTGAAGGACGAAGCCCGCCGCGCCCTGCAGGTCCTCGTGGGGTCGCCTGAGGCTGATTTCCGGGAGGGGCAGTACGAGGCGGTAGAGGCGCTGGTGGATCGCGGTGAACGCGCGCTGGTGGTGCAACGCACCGGTTGGGGCAAGTCGGCGGTCTATTTCGTGTCCACCGTGCTTCGCCGCGCGCGAGGGGCCGGACCAACGATCATCGTGTCGCCGTTGCTTGCGCTGATGCGTGACCAGATCGGAGCTGCCGAGCGCGCTGGGGTCCGTGCTGTGTCGATGAACTCGGCCAACGCAGCGCAGTGGGATGACGTGCGTGCGGCGCTGGAGGCTGATGCCGTCGACGTGCTGTTGGTCAGTCCAGAGCGTTTGAACAATCCGCGGTTCCGGGCGGAGCAACTGCCTGACCTTTCCGCACGCTGCGGTCTCCTGGTCGTCGACGAAGCTCACTGCATCAGTGACTGGGGGCACGACTTCCGACCGGACTATCGGCGCATCCGGTCCCTGCTCGAGGACTTGCCAGGCGGCACCCCGGTGTTGGCGACCACGGCCACCGCAAACGAACGGGTGGTTGCTGACGTCGAAGAGCAACTTGGCGTCGGCGGTGCTTCGGTGGCTACGATCCGGGGGCCCTTGGCGAGGGCGTCGCTGCGGCTCGGGGTGTTGCCCTCGTTGACCCCTCAGCAGCGGATCGCCTGGTTGGTCGCTCACCTGGAGGACCTGCCGGGCAGCGGGATCATCTACTGCCTGACCGTTTCGGCGGCCGAGGACACCGCGCAGGCGCTGCGCTCGGTGGGGGCGCGGGTCTCGGCATACACCGGTCGGACGGATCCGGAGGACCGTGAACGGCTGGAGGGGGCGCTGCGGCGCAATGAGGTCAAAGCATTGGTGGCGACAAGTGCCTTGGGCATGGGCTTCGACAAGCCGGATCTGGGGTTTGTGGTGCACCTCGGTGCACCGTCCTCGCCGGTTGCGTATTACCAGCAGGTTGGTCGGGCGGGCCGGGCCACCGACCGGGCAGACGTGCTGTTGTTGCCCGGCTCGGAGGACCGAGACATCTGGTCTTACTTTGCCTCGGCGTCGATGCCCCGCGCGGATCAGGCGGACGCAGTGTTGACCGCGTTGTCCGAAGCGGGTCGACCATTGTCGACGCCCGCCTTGGAGACGATGGTGGATGTCCGGCGGACTCGACTGGAGCTGTTGTTGAAGGTCCTCGACGTTGACGGCGCGGTGGACAAGGTCAGCGGCGGATGGATCTCCACGGGAGAGCCATGGGCCTACGACGAGACGCGATACACCCGAGTCGCGCAGGCTCGTGAGCGTGAGGCCTCGTTGATGTTGGATTATGAGCGGGGCGAGGAGTGCCGGATGGCCTTCCTGCAGCGGTGTCTTGACGACACCACCGCGCAGCCCTGCGGACGGTGCGACGTGTGTGCTCAGCCGTGGTTTCCGGCGGACCTGCCGCAGGAGGCTATGGACATTGCGGCTCGCAGTCTGGGCTCGATCGGAGTCCTGGTGGAGCCACGAACGCAGTGGCCGAGTGGTATGTCGCGGCTTGGCGTTGATGTCAAAGGAAAGATCGCGGGCGGGGACGTGGCCGAGCTGGGCCGGGTCGTGGCTCGCCTCAGCGATTTGGGTTGGGGTCCACGGTTGCGCGCCGCCCTTCAGGATGACGCTCCGGTGCCCGATGAGGTGGTCAGGGCGTGCGTGCAGGTGCTGGCCCAATGGGATTGGGCTGCCCGTCCGGCTGCCGTCGTGGCGATGCCCTCTCGCAGTCATCCGCGCCTCGTGTCGTCGCTGGCCGAGCAGATTGGTCGGATCGGACGGTTGCCGGTCCTGGGCACCCTCGACCTCGTGGACGGTGGTCCGGTCGGTGAACCAGGTGGCAACAGCGCGTTTCGGCTAGCCAACGTGTGGGAGCGAGTGGCCGTAGGCGTGGAGTTGGGTGATGCTGTGTCGTCGCTGGCTGGGCCGGTGTTGCTGGTCGATGACCGGATCGAGTCGCGCTGGACGATGACCGTGGCTGCTCGTGCGTTGAGGCGTGCTGGGGCGCCCGCGGTGCTGCCCCTTGCGTTGGGCATGCAGGGCTAGATATCAGTCGGCCACCAGTCGGTTTCGTGAGGTGAGGACTTCGAGGGGCTGTGGCGGCCCGTCTACGGTGATAGAGGCGTTGATATCCGCCCAGTCACCGCCGTCGACACTGACCTCACCGCCGTACGTCACGCTGATGTAGGGATTGACGGTGTCCTTGGCGAGGTAGGTGTGGGTAATGTCGCCATTGGGCCAGGTGCCGCCTAACGAATCGGTGGGTCCCTGTGCGTCACCGTCGCCGAAGACATAGGTGGCGCTTTGGAACGTCGGACGAATCCTCACCTGCCGGCCTACAAGTGTCGTGGTGTCAATCTCTTGCGGTTCAAAGCCTTCTTCGGGCCACTGCAGTTCAAAGTACGTGGGAAGGTTCACCAGCGTTCGCCCATCTGGCGGTTCCATTGATGCTTGAGGCAGCGCAAACACTGTTCGATTGAATTGCTCCACAATCATCGCGTTTGTTAGTTCGGGAGAGCCGCCCGTCCGCGCAGGGATGAGGTCAGGGACACACGTAGCACCGATACGCACCCACTCTGTCGGCGTTGCCTCTGAGGATTGTATCCGTCGATAGAGCCATGCGTATGGACCGAGAGCGGGTGGAGTAAGGGAAGGACAGTAGTTGACCGCGAAGGCGCAGATCTCGAGGCGCGGGGAAGTCAGGTTATTGCCTGGACAGGCGATGACCGTCCCATACTCGTACCAACTCGTTGCTGTTGGCGTTGCGTCGTAGCCGGGCGGGCTGCTAGTAACGAGTCTGGCCGCGGCACCTGATGAGCCGACGAGTATCTGGCCCTCCTCCCCGGTGCACTCCAGGTCGGTCCGTGCGCAGGGCGTTTCGGGCCTTGGGGCTGTCCCCACTTGTCCAAGCGCTTGGGGCATAATCATGGACAGGGTCAAGAATGCCATAGGCGCTGCCATAATAGGCTTCTGGAAGCGCCTACGAGATTCCACTAAGCTTCCAAACTCCGTCGTTGAAGCGTAGAGTGAAGACAAAATTCACCTCACGAGACGGTATTGAAC
>JBASAZ010000197.1:0-2596 GCA_049650845.1 Ornithinimicrobium sp. | reverse complement strand
CGCCAGGACTAACGGTGAAAGTGATGACTATTTCCTCATCGGTGCTCTCGATCGCGGGGTCGTTGGAGTTGCCGGTGACGCCGCTGTTACAACCGAGCCGGGTGACCATAGCCGTGAAGGTCGTGGTGTTGGCGCCCAGGATTTGCCGGGATGCGAGGTCCCACGTGGCGACAGCTTCACCGCCGACCGCTTCTTCATCGTTGGCCATGCTGCAGCCGCAGGCTAGGCCCGCTGAAACGACAGTGGTCCACCAGACCATCTGTGCCTTCGCTACGACCACGCGCATGCGCATCAGACGAGACGAGTGGTCGCTGGGTTCCACAAGCCGATTTTCGCCGATAGCCGATCGCTAACCGAGCAGGCTTGAGGCCAGCTCTTAACTTCTCCGACAGAGCCGCCTCAGGTTTATGAGAAGTTATCGGGCTGGGTGTCTACTGCCGGCTCGGCGAGCTGGTGAAGCACGAAGATGCCGCCGAGTGCGGGCTGGTCGAGTCGCTGGTCATCTGTGGCGATGTACTCATCGAGGACGGCCACGATTCGGCGATCCAGCTCTTGTACTTGCTCACGTGAGAGGTGCAGCGCGAAGCGGCTGAACGTGCGGATGGACCTTGGGCCAGCCTCGCGCAGTTCTTCCTCGAAGGCTTGGATTGGAGCCATCGCGCGGGTGTCGTCCAGGTCGTCTTCGCCGGAGAGCCACCACGACAGTCCAGTGGACTGGTAGGGCTTCTCGAGGGCTCCACTGGCTCCGGTACGGATGGGCGCTTGCTCTAGTAGTCCCGCCTCGACCAAGAGCCGGACGTGATAAAGCGTAGTGCCGGGTTCCTTGTGCAGGCGATCAGCCATTTCCTTGTTGGTCAGAGCCCGGTTCGCACAGAGGCGGAGAATGCGGAGCCGAAGCGGGTGCGAGGCCGCCTTGGCTTGCAGGACCGAAGCCTGCTGGCGGTCAGGAAGGTCGGCTGAGTGCACGGGTTCGTCCTGGTTGACCACATCACGAGACTACTAAGGATCAGCAATTCTCTCATCGATTGATAAATATCAATCGATGTGAGAATCTTCGATCTATGGTCGGTGAAGGGGTGAGCGAGGACGCTGACGGTCCGGGCAGTCCTGGGCCGCTAGGTCGCGGGTTCTGGCAACTCTGGTCAGCTTCGACCCTGTCAAACCTTGCCGACGGCATCGTCAAGATTGCACTCCCTTTGGTGGCGGTGACCTTGACCGATTCCCCCGCGCTGGTGGCTGGAGTGGGGGTTGCAGTCACGTTGCCGTGGCTACTGTTCGCATTACCGGCTGGTGCGTTGGCAGACCGGGTAGACCGGCGAAGGGCAATGCTCGCTGCAAACGCGGTCCGCGCTACCTCTCTTGTTGCGATGGTCGTGGCGGTATTGCTCGGCAGCGACACGATCTGGGTGCTGTATGCCGTGGCCTTGTTCGTGGGCACCGCCGAAACGATCCACGACACAAGCGCCCAGTCGATCCTGCCGCAGATCGTGCCCCGTCAGCAGCTTTCGCGAGCCAATGGCCGGCTTTACGCCACAGAGCTGACAGCCAACGAGTTCATCGGGCCACCGCTCGGCGGGCTCCTCGTAGCGGTAGGCGCCGCCACGGCTTTCGCGTCACCGGCGGCCCTGTGGGTGGTCGCAGTGGGAATGCTGCTGCTGCTGCGAGGCAACTTTCGTGTTCCCCGCAAGCACAAGACCAGCCTCGGTGCTGACGTCGCTGCGGGACTGCGGTTCCTTTGGCGACAAAACCTCTTGCGGACACTGGCCGTCATGACTGGGCTGTTCAACGTTGCCACCAATGCCACCTTCGCCGTGTTTGTGCTCTACGCCGTCGGACCGAACTCCGCCCTCGGTCTCTCCGAAGTCGGCTACGGCGTACTTTTCGCGGCCATCGCCGGCGGTGCCCTGGGCGGCTCACTCGTTGCCGAACGGGTCGAGAAGCACCTTGGGCGTGCCCGCACCCTCGGCGTCGGCATCCTCGGGGGAGCGCTCATTGTCACCGCGCCAGCCGTGACCGCAGCGCCCACTCTCATCGCCCTCGGATTCTTCTTCGGAGGGACGGGCATGGCGCTATTCAACGTCGTGGCCGTCTCGCTTCGCCAATCGATCACACCCGACCACATCCTCGGCCGCGTCAACAGCGGCTACCGGCTCTTCGGCTGGGGCACCCGACCCCTCGGCGCCGCGATCGGCGGCCTCGTCGCCGAGGCGTTCGGCCTGAGAGCCGTCTTCGGCTTCGCTAGCGCGCTGATCCTGCTCACCTTGGTAGGCATGGTCTGCATTACTGACACCGCAATCGCCGCCGCCGAAGAGTCGTCCGACTGACCATCGTGATTCCCCCCACACCAAACGCGGCTTCCTGCGATAGTGAAGATGAGCACCATTTCACCGATTGAGGAACGATCACCGAAGCAGCACCGACCTCGTGCGGCAACCGCCCCGAATAATGACAGGTTGTTCCGCAGGGGATCCCCGACTAGGTGAGGTCGATATCTGCCCACCGCGTCACTTGTGCCGCTACCGTCTCTTTGATTTTGAACTGATCCCACGGTTTGTAGAGGCGATGCATCACGTCGGTGTGCAACTCGGGCATGTGC
>JBASAZ010000196.1:0-3440 GCA_049650845.1 Ornithinimicrobium sp. | reverse complement strand
GAGCCGGCGTCGGCTTCGGCCGAGGAGCCCAAACGCGAGGCCAACCTGGTGGGATACGGACCGTCGGCAGGTGCCACCACCCGGCGTCGGCGCAAAGGCCACGAACAGGCCCCCGAGGACACGGAGTCCGCCGAACCCGCCGAGGCCGCACCGCGGCCCAAGGCCACGCCGCCGGTGCGCAAGTACGCCAAGGACCGCGGGGTGGACCTGGCCCTCGTCCAGCCCACCCGCGACGACGATGTGATCTCCCGCGCCGACATCGACGCCCACCTAGCCGATGCGCAGGCGTCCATGCCGGACTCCGGGCCTTCGAGCCCAGCCTCGGGAACGGCCCAACCCGCCCCTTCAGCCGGCGCTGGGGCGGCAGCCCAACCCGCAGCACCGGCTGGCGACACGGCATACACTCCGCCGGTCTTCGACCGCACCGGCCCTCGCGAAACCCGCACCCCCGTCAAGGGCGTGCGCAAGATGACCGCCAACGCCATGGTCGGCTCGGCGTTCAGCGCGCCGCACGTCACCGAGTTCATTACCGTCGACGTCAGCGCCACGATGGAGCTGGTCGAACGTCTGAAGACCGAGCGCGAGTTCCGGGACCTCAAGGTCAGCCCGCTGCTGATTCTGGCCAAAGCCCTGGTGGTCGCGGTGCGCCGCAACCCCGGGGTCAACGCGGCGTGGGACGAGGCCGCGGGCGAGATCGTGCAGCGTCACTACCTGAACCTCGGGATCGCCGCAGCGACCCCGCGCGGGCTGATCGTGCCCAACGTCAAAGACGCTGACCAGATGGATCTCGCTCAGCTCGCCGCCGCCTTGCAGGACCTCGTGGTCACGGCGAAGGCAGGCCGCACCCAGCCCGCGCAGATGTCCGGCGGCACGATCACGATCACCAACGTGGGCGTGTTCGGGGTGGATACCGGCACCCCGATCATCAACCCGGGCGAGTCCGCGATCGTCTGCTTCGGAGCGGTCCGCCGTCAGCCGTGGGTGGTCACCGCAGCCGACGGTCGCGAAAGCATCGAGCCGCGGTGGATCACCCAGCTCGCCGTGTCCTTCGACCACCGGCTGGTCGACGGTGAGCTCGGGTCACGCTTCCTGGCCGACGTCGCCGCGTTGCTGCACGACCCAGCGCGCGCGCTGGTTTGGGGTTAACGAGCCCGTATGCCGTCCACGCTGCGGGTGAAAGACCGCCTGTTCACGTTGCTGTGCATCATCGGTGCGGTGGTGGTGCTGGTCTTCGGCTTCTCCCGGGGCAACCCGCGGGTAGCCCTCGGCGGTGCCGCGATCCTGCTGGGCTACGCCACCCTGCAAACGGTGGCCCGACGGCTCACCCCTGGGGCACGGATGGTGATGGGATCCGAGGCCGACGCGCGGGAGCGGTTGGTGCAGTTCCAGGCCACCCGGTTGGCCGGCCAGGTCGCTATCGGTTTCACCCTGCTGGGCGTGGCGCTGGCCGTGCTGTGGGACTGGACGGTCGGCCTATGGGTCGCGGGGGCGTGCGCGCTCGTGCTGGTGACCTTCGTCGGCGGTCTGGTCTACTTCACCCGCAAGCCCACGACCCCGTGATCAGCCGAGCCCGGACGTGGCGAGACATTCGCGGGTGAACCCCTGCTGCGCGCCGTCGGAGTCGACGGTCTCGATGGAGTCGTAGGAAACCTCGCCCTCGCCGGCCCCCTCGGCCGCGGTGACGACCTCGGTGAAGGGCGCGTTCATCGTCTGGAACAGCTCGGCCTGCGCGTCCGATGCTTCGGCTGCAAGCTCATCCAACTGTTGGGCGAGCACGTCGATCTCTTGAACGTCCAGCGGGCTGAGGTTGGTCTGCGCCCCTTGCCTGACCAGGAGTCTCGCGTCGTCGGCCCGAGCCGCCAACGGCGCAGCGCCCTCGAAGAACGCCTGGCAGACGACGTCGGTCATCTCGGCGGGGTTCGGATACGCCGATCCTGCGACGGCGCTCTCACCGTTCTCGCCCAAGGCCGGCTCGCCGCGGTCGGGCTGAGCGGTTGCGTCGGCACCCTCCGCCGTGGCGGGGGCGCTGTCGCCGGGTCCTGCGGTCTGGGTCGCCCCTTCGGCGTCGACTCCCGGTTCACCGGACTCCTCGCCCTCGGCGGCCACCTCATCGGACGGGTCGAGCTCGTCCACCTCGGGGATGCCGTTGGGCTCATCGCCCTCTTCGGCCGCGTTCAAACCGGCGACCGATCCGGGAGGGGTCTCGTCCGTGGTGGTGCACGCGGCCAGAGACACGGTCAACGCACACAGTGCGATCGCGGCGGTGGTCTTCATCGGGGTGGACTCCTTCGTCGGGGCGTCGGACAGCAGGTTATCGGGCTGCGGGCGGTTGGCGCGCGGTGGTCCACCGCGGCTGGGCGCTCGCGGGGCGCAGACGCCTAGGGGGTGATGACCAGCGCATCGAGCACCATGCGCGCGATCTCCTCATCACCGACCACCTTGTATGACGTGTCGTCGGTGCTCCGCCGACCGGCGGCCCGACGGGTCAGGGCATCGGTGGACATGATGATCGTGGTGCTCGCGACGTCTTCTTCGGGGTGCTCGACCTGGTCCGCGGCATCCTCAGCGGCGGTTTCCTGCGATCCGCTGAACAACGTGTGCCCGACGATCTCGCCCTCGCTGCCGTGCGCCATCCGCACGCCGACCCGGGCCGTGACCGGACCGGTGCTCTCCAGGATGACGGTTTGACCGGCCGGCAACTCGAGGCGCTTGGTGAGGATCCGGGGGAAGGCGTCGACGATGCGTGCCACGAAGGTCGAAGCAGCCGGGCTGTCCAGATTGCCGATGCGGCCCAACACTTCGCGGATGTCCTGCTCGTGCACCCAGATGTCGACCAACCGCCGCTCCATCAGGTCACCGAGCGGGAGCTCACGGTCCATCGGGGCCCGCACCGGGGTCTCCAGCGTCAAGTCCGGGTTGCCCAGGGTCGCGATCCGGTTGAACAGCAGGGTCTCGAGCTCGTCGAGGATCTCCTGCATGGAACGGTCTCGACGCACCTGCACCCCGTGTTCCAACCAGGTCGTGAAGGCGCTGCGCAGGTGCCCACGCTCGGGCAAATCGACCTCGGGATAGTCGGCCCCGTCAAAGTAGGCCTCCGACGAGGCGACGTGGGCGAAGTGGTCCTTGACGCTCCACCCCGGGCACGGCGTCGGGTCGTCGGCCTTGGCCTCGGGGCAGGACCGGCCCAAGTCGATGAACGATCGCATCGCCTGCCGATAGCCCTCGACGAGGTCGGGGAGTTCTTCGGGAGCGGAGGGGTGCAGCGGCATGTCAGGCAGTTTACCTAGCATGGGGGAGTGTCGTCTGTGATGGAGCGTCCGCCCCGGCCCCGGGATCCCGGCCCGCTCGCCATCAGCGCGTCGCGTCCGGTGCGGTGGTTGCCGGTGGTGGCGGCCGTGGCGATCGCGGTGGTCGTGGTCCTGCCGGCCGCGGCCCTGAGC
>JBASAZ010000195.1:0-13592 GCA_049650845.1 Ornithinimicrobium sp. | reverse complement strand
TGATGGCAGATCTCTACACCTCGCTGATCCGCAACCCGGTCGGGCGGGCAGTCACCAAGCAACTCGGTATGCCGCAGCCGGTGACCCTGCGTCGCGGCGCTCAGATGCCGTCGGGCGACATCGTGCTCGGCACGGTCGGCGGGGGTGACATCGCCGCTCGCACGTTGGGACTGCTCGGAATCGAGTGCGTCGACGCCGTGGTCGATGCCGGTCCGGACGACGACAACGCGGCCGATGTGCCGGCATACGAGGGCAAGGTCGGCGGGATCGTGCTGGATGCCACGATGGCCCGCGACCTCGATGACTTGGAGCAGGTGCGAGCGATGTTGCGCCCGGCGCTGCGGGCCATGGCCTCCAGCGGGCGAGTGATCGTGATCGGCGTGGCCCCCCACAAGGTCAGCAGCGTGCAGGCCTCGGCCGTCTGTCAAGCGCTGGAGGGCATCACCCGCAGCGTCGGCAAGGAGATGCGTGCCGGAGGCACCGCCAACCTGGTGCAGGTGGCCGACTCCTCGCCGAGTGGGACGGCCTCGACGCTGAAGTTCCTGTTGGAGGGACGGTCGGCATACGTGTCCGGTCAACCCGTTCGCATCGGCTCGCAGCGACATGCGCCCCCGACGTCCGAAACGCCCTGTCAGGGCGCGGTGGTCGTGGTGACCGGGGCTGCACGAGGCATCGGGGCCGGCATCGCCGAGGTCTTCGCCCGGGACGGAGCGGCCGTGGTCGCGATCGACATCCCCGCCGCCGGCGACGCGCTGGCTGCGGTGGCCAACCGGCTGGGGGGCACCGCCCTGCAGTTGGACATCACCAGCCCCGAGGCGGGCCGCGCGATCGCCGAGCATGTCGCAGCGCGGTTCGGAGAGCAGGCGCGTATCCATGCCATCGTGCACAACGCCGGCATCACCCGGGACAAGCTGCTGGCCAACACCGATGCGGCGCGGTGGGCCAGTGTGTTGGACGTCAACCTGAAGGCTGCGCTGCGGATCAACGAGGTGCTGCTGGACCCCTGGGTCCCTGGCGGGCTCGCCGACGGCGGCCGCATCGTCTCTGTGGCCTCGACCAGTGGCATCGCCGGCAACCGCGGTCAGGCCGCCTACGCGGCCAGCAAGGCTGGCGTGATCGGCGCCGTGCGGGCCCTGGCTCCACACCTGAACGATCGCCGGATCACGGTCAACGCGGTCGCTCCCGGCTTCATCGAGACGGAGATGACCGGCAAGATCCCGGCAGCCACCCGAGAGTTCGCGCGCCGCTTCAACTCGGTGCAGCAGGGCGGAAAGCCGGTCGACGTGGCCGAAGCGATCGCGTACTTCGCCGACCCGGCCAGCGCTGCGGTCACCGGCCAGGTGCTTCGGGTATGCGGTCAGTCCCAGATCGGAGCCTGAGTCCCACGGCGATGTCGTCCAGTCCTGATGCCGGCGGACAGGCCACCGCGCCTCACGGTGTGTCGCCCAACGGCGTGTCGCCCAACAGTGTGTCGCCGGACGTCGAGGTGCTCGAGCAGGTGCCCGCGATCGGCCGTCTGATCGCGGTGGCAGCGGCCCGGCGAGGGCGCCGGGCACCGGCGGCGGGCTCCGAACCCGTGCTGCCCCAGCGCCGTGTCCTGCTCGACGACATCCAGGTCGACGTGGCGAGGCTGGCCGACTACTGCCACCTGATGAACGTTGCGATGCGGGCAGACCTGCCGACGAGCTATCTGCACGTGTTGACCTTTCCGCTGCAGGTTCACCTGATGGCCTCCCGCGACTTTCCGTTTGCGATGGCGGGCATGGTGCACATCGCCAACACGATGACGTCGCACCGCCCGGTGCGGGTCGAGGAACGGCTGACGGCCAGCGTGCACGCCGGTGGACTCGCACCGCACGCCAAAGGCCTCACGGTCGACCTGGTGGGGCAGGTGACGTCCGAGGAGGAGGTGGTGTGGCAGGGGCGAAGCACGTATCTGGTGCGTGGGGCCCAGCCCGATCGCCGCGAGAGGCCGGAGCCGGCGCAGCTGCCGCAGACGGGCCCCCAGGACGCCGCGGCGATGCCGAGCATTGCGCAGTGGCGGGTGGGCGCAGACCTCGGTCGGCGCTATGCGGCCATCGCGGGAGACGTCAACCCCATCCATCTCAACCCGCTGGCTGCGAAGGCGTTCGGGTTCCCACGGGCGATCGCGCATGGCATGTGGACCCACGCCCGCGCGCTCGGCGCTCTGGAAGGGCGGCTCGGCGATCGGCATACCGTCTCGGTGGAGTTCCGCAAGCCGATCCTGCTGCCGTCCACGGTGGCGATGCGCCTGCGTCGAGACGAGGCCGGATTCGCCTTCGCGGTGACCGACCGGACCGGCGAGCGGGCCCACATGATCGGCACGGTGAGCGAGGCCGACTAAGGCGTCCGCGCCCCGCACGGACGCCTCGTCCGAGCCCACTTCAGACGATTTCGTGGTGCTGGGGGGTGCCGTGTAATCTTGCACAGCGCTGCGAGCCAGCGGGCGTTGCCCGGGGTCGCGGACCCGCCCCTATAGCTCAGTCGGTAGAGCGTCTCCATGGTAAGGAGAAGGTCAACGGTTCGATTCCGTTTGGGGGCTCGCGAAAAACGTGGTCGCCGCATCGGCGGCTGCGCCCCGAGGCGGGGTAGCTCAGATGGTTAGAGCGCACGACTCATAATCGTGAGGTCGCGGGATCGACGCCCGCTCCCGCTACAAGCACCACCGCACTGACGCATCACCGATTCACGACTGACAATCCGAGAGCAGGTTCATCCGTGGCTAGCAAGAGTGGCGACGTTCGCCCCAAGATCACCCTCGCGTGCACGGAGTGCAAGGAGCGCAACTACATCACCAAGAAGAACCGCCGTAACAACCCCGACCGGTTGGAACTGGCCAAGTTCTGTTGGCGCTGCCGTTCGCACACTGCACACCGCGAGACTCGCTAAGTCCCGACCTCCAGCGCGCGACCGGCGAGACCGAAGGCCCTTCCCGAGACCGGGGAGGGCCTTCGACGTGTGCCACGGCGATAGGCTGGGTGGCTATGGCCGTGAACCCCGACTTCGCCGGACGTGTCTATCCACCGACCGAGCCGTATGCCGTGACCGCGGACCGGGTCACCGCATTCGCCCGGGCGGTGGGTGCCGAGCATCCCGTGCACCACGACGCTACCGCGGCCCAGTTCCTGGGGTATGCAGACGTGGTGGCGTCCCCGACGTTCGCGGTGGTTATCGCGCAGCAGTGCGAGGCTCAGTTCGTGGCCGACCCGGAGGCGGGCATCGACTTCACCCGGGTGGTGCACGGCGAGCAGAAGTTCGCCCACCATCGGCCCATCGTGGCCGGTGACGAGATCGTCGCGACGTTGCACGTCGACGGCCTGCGACAGGCCGGTGGCCACTCGATGATCACCACACGCACCGAACTGGCCCTGGCCGGTGGTGCGCCGGTGAGCACGGTGACGTCGATGATCGTGGTCCGCGGCGAAGAGAAGGAGTCGGCATGACCCCCACCCTGAGTGCGCTGAGTGTCGGGCAGATCGTGGCGGCCACCAGCATCCACGTCGACCGGGCACAGCTGCGCGACTACGCCAACGCCAGCGGCGACCAGAACCCCATCCACCAGGACGAGAGCGTGGCGCGCTCCGTCGGGCTGCCCGACGTGATCGCGCACGGGATGTGGACCATGGGTGCGGCGCTGGAGGTGGTGTGCCAGTGGGCTGGAGACCCCACGGCGGTGATCTCCTACAGCACCCGCTTCACCCAACCGGTTCCCGTCCCTGCCGATGGCGGTGCCGACATCGTCGTCAAGGCCGTCGTGAAGAAGGTCGACACCGACACCGGCCACATCACCCTGGAGCTGGCCGTGACGTGCGGTGAAGCCAAGGTCTTGGGGCGGGCGCTCGCCGTGGTCGCCACTGAGCTGGTCGACACGCAGATGGTGGACACCCAACCGGTAGACACTCAACCGGTCGACACTCAACCAGGAGACACCGAGACGGCCGCTAGGTCGGCCGGGATGGGCCCTTCGTGAGCAGTCCCTCCTCGTCGACCTTGGCGCAGGCCACGACGATGCGGGTCGGTGGCTCCCCCCAGGAGTGGTCGACCGCCACGTCCGAGGCCGAGCTGATCGACGCGGTGCGCGATGTCGATGCCCGTGGCGTGCCGCTGTTGGTGCTCGGGGGTGGGTCCAACCTGGTCGTGGCCGACGAAGGCTTTGCCGGTGCCGTGGTCCAGGTGGCCAACCTCGGGGTCCGGGTGGAGTCCGACGACGCCTGTGGTGGGGTCATCGTCACCGTGGGTGCCGGTGAACCCTGGGATGACCTGGTCTCACAGGCGAGCGTTCAGGGATGGTCCGGGATCGAGGCGCTGTCCGGCATACCGGGGAGCACCGGGGCCACGCCGGTGCAGAACGTCGGCGCCTACGGCCAGGAGGTGGCCCAGACGATCTGGCAGGTGCGGGTCTACGACCGCGAGCAACAGCGGGTCCGCACGTTGTTCAACGCCGACTGCGCCTTCTCCTATCGGCACAGCCTGCTGAAGGCCTCGATGCAGGACTCCGCCGACCCGAGTCCGCGCTACGTCGTGCTCACGGTCAGCTTCCAACTGCGGCCCACGCCGATGTCTCAACCCATCGGCTACGCCGACCTGGCCACAGGTCTGGGGGTATCGGCCGGGGACCGGGTGCCGCTGGAGGTGGCCCGCGAGGGTGTGCTGCAGCAGCGGTCCCGCCGGGGGATGGTGCTGGACGCAGCCGACCACGACACCTGGTCCTGCGGGTCGTTCTTCACCAACCCGTTGCTCAGCGAGGCGGCGATGGCCGACCTGCGCCAGCGAGCCCACGCCAGACTCGGGGAGCACGGGCCGGTGCCGCCGGAGTTTCCCGTGGCAGACGGCAGCGTCAAGACCTCGGCGGCGTGGCTCATCGACAAGGCTGGCTATACCAAGGGATACGGCCTACCCGGGCCGGCCTCGTTGTCGACCAAGCACACCCTGGCGGTCACTAACCGCGGCAGCGCCCGTGCGCAGGACATCGTCGCGGTGGCGCGCGATGTGCAAGGCGGCGTGGAGCAGGCTTTCGGAGTCCGGCTGGTCAACGAGCCGGTGCTGGTGGGGCTGAGCCTGTAGCCTCCCGCCGCTGCACCGCTACGCGACGGTGGGGCGGGGGTCTGGCGAATCGTCCAGCCACGCGTCGACCCCGGCGAGCAACCTCGTCTTGGTATGCCGCGGCGCCCGTGACCCGCTGATCGAGGACCGGGCAAGGGCGGCCAGCGCGGTGTCGTCCATGCCGTGGTCGCGGCGCGCCGACTCGTACTGATCGCCCAACCGCGAACCGAACAGCAGGGGGTCGTCGGCGCCGAGGGCAACCGAGGCCCCGGCGTCCAGCAGCTGCCGCAGCGGCACCTCGCTGAGGTGGGGATACACGCCGAGGGCAACGTTGCTGGTCGGGCAGACCTCGAGGATCACCCCACGCTCCACGACCTGTGCCAGCACGGCCGGGTCCTCCGCCGAGCGCACCCCGTGTCCCAGTCGATCGGGCAGCAACGCGTGCATCGCCTCCCGGACGTGCTCAGGCCCTAGCAGCTCTCCCGCGTGCGGGACCGAGGCTAGCCCGGCGTTCCGGGCGATGGCGAAGGCGCGACCGAAGTCCCTGGTGGCCCCCCGGTGTTCGTCGTTAGACAGCCCGAAGCCCACCACGCTGCCGGGACCGATGCCGGCGTGACGAGCGGCCAGCCGGGCTAGCGCGCGGGCGTCGTAGGGGTGCTTCATCCGGCTGGCGGCGACGACGACCGCGACCTCGGTGCCAACGGTGCGGGAGACGGACGCCGCCTCGTCGAGCACGATCTCCAAGGCCGGGGTGATCCCACCGACCAGCGGTGCATACGAGGTCGGGTCGACCTGCAGCTCCAACCATCTCGACCCTTCACGGGCATCGTCTTCCGCCGCTTCGCGGACCACGCGGCGCATATCGGCCTCCGTGCGCACACAGGACCGCGCCGCGTCATACAGGCGTTGAAAGCGGAACCAGCCTCGTGCGTCACGGGCACTCAACGTGGGCGGCCACTGCCCCATCAGCGCCTGCGGCAGCCGCATGTCGTGCTGCCGGGCGAGGTCGCGCAGCGTAGCGATGCGCATCGAGCCGGTGAAGTGCAGATGCAGATGGGCCTTCGGGAGGTCACCCAGGGGGCGAGTCATCGGCATAGGCCTACCCCACCACAGATAGGGTGCGACCATGGCGGTGATCGAGACGCGGGGGCTCACCAAGCGGTTCGGCAGTGTGACGGCGATCAGCGGCCTGGACGTCACCGTGGGCAGTGGGGTCACCGGGCTGGTCGGGGCCAACGGCGCGGGCAAGTCGACCCTGATCAAGATCCTGCTCGGCCTGCTCAAGCCCACCGAGGGCAGCGCTACCGTGCTCGGTCATGACATTCAGACCGGCGCGGTCGCGATCCGCTCCGTCGTGGGCTACATGCCGGAGCACGAGTGCTTGCCTCCGGACGTCCGCGCGATCGACTTCATCGTCCATATGGGGCAGATGTCGGGGTTGCCGCCCACCGTGGCCCGCGAGCGGGCAGCCGACGTGTTGCGCCACGTGGGGCTGGCCGAGGAGCGATACCGCCTGATGGGCGGCTATTCCACCGGCATGAAACAACGCGCCAAACTGGCCCAGGCGTTGGCTCACGACCCGAAGTTGGTGCTGTTGGACGAGCCCACCAACGGGCTGGACCCTACGTCCCGAGACGACATGATCCAGCTGGTCTCGCGGATCGGATCGGACTTCGGCATACCCGTGCTGGTGACCTCCCACTTGCTCGGTGAGTTGGAGCGGGTCAGTGACCACGTGATCGTGCTCGACGGCGGGAGCCTGCTGAGCTCGCAGTCCACCACGGAGCTGACCCAGGACACCGGGCTGCTGCTGGTCGAGGTGTTGGGCGACAGCGAGGACCAGCACCGGATGGGTGAGGCCCTCGCGGCACACGGGCTGCACTGTCGCCCGCGCCGGCAGATGATCGAGATCGACGCGCGAGACCTGCCGCGCGACGTCCAACCCCACGACCTGATCCGGGACACGGCATGCACCCTGGGCCTGGGACTCGTGCGGATCCAGGCCGAGCGTGGTCACATTCAAGACGTCTTCGCGAACGGGAGTCCTGATGCCGACTGAATCCAAGAGCGTCATTCACGACATCGGATACCGCACCTACGCCGGACCCCGGCGGGGCGCCGGAGCGATCGCTCGTTCGCTGTTCCTCACCGGGCTGCTCAACGCCTACGGCTTGGGTCGTTCGGGCAAGGCCAAAGTGCTGCCGATGAGCATGCTCGGCTTCGCCCTGGTGCCGGCGCTCATCATCGTGGCGCTATTGGTCACCGTCGGGTTCAGTGAGTTCGTCGACTACAGCACCTATTCCAACACCATGTTCGTGCTGGTCATCGTGTTCGTCGCCGGCCAAGCGCCGGTGCTGTTCACGCGGGACCTGCGCTCGGGCTCGATCGTGCTCTATCTGGCCAGACCGTTGTCACCGGCCGTGTTCGCGATGGTTCGCTGGCTGTCGCTGGCCGTGGCGATCTTCACCTTCCTCTTCATCCCGGTGCTGTTGCTGTATGTCGGGGCACTGGCTGCGGAGTCGGACGTCAGCGAACAGAGCGCCGACTTCGCCCTCGCCGTGGTGGGCCTGGTGATCCTGTCGGTCGTGCTGGCCACCGTCTCCGGCCTGGTGAGCGCCTTCACGCTGCGACGCGGATTGGCGGTGGGGGCCATCATCGTGGCGCTGTTGGTGACCAACGGGTTCGTGGCCGCCGTCAAGGGCATCGCCTTGAGCACCGGCAACGAGTCCGTCGGCGTGTGGTTCGGCCTGTTCTCGCCCTTCAGCCTGTTCGACGGGATCCAGTCGAGTCTCTTGGACGGCACGTCGTTCTACCCGTTGCCACCCCAGGGGTTCGCGATGGTCACGGTCTATCTGTTGTGGGCGGCCCTGGTCGTCGGCGGCGGGCTGTGGTTGCTGATCCAGCGTTACTACCGGCAAGGCCTGCGATGAGCACGGTGCGCGTGCGCGAGGTGTCGCGCTGGTACGGCAACGTCGTGGCCGTCAACGACGTCACGATGGACATCGGCCCCGGAGTGACGGGCTTGCTGGGACCGAACGGGGCGGGAAAGACCACGTTGATCGCCATGATGTCCGGATTCTTGTCTCCGTCGGCCGGGACCGTCGTGCTCGATGAGGAACCGATCTGGCGCAACACCTCGATCTATCGACAGATCGGGCTGGTGCCGGAGCGCGAAGCGAGCTTCGGCTATCTGACCGGGCGCCAGTTCGTGCGGGCCAATGCCGAGCTGCACGGTTTGGCCAAGCCCGGCGAGGCAGCCGAGCGCGCCCTGGCGGTGGTCGAGTTGGTCGAACCGGCCGCTCGGCTGATCAGCACGTATTCCAAGGGCATGCGACAGCGGGTGAAGCTCGCCGCCGCCCTGGTGCACGACCCGTCGGTGCTGTTGCTGGACGAACCCTTCAACGGCGTCGACCCTCGGCAGCGGATCCACCTGATGGGACTGCTGACCCGGATGGGCGAACAGGGCAGGACCGTGCTGTTCAGCTCGCACATCCTGGAAGAGGTCGAGCAGATCGCCCGGCACGTCGAGGTCGTCGTCGCCGGCCGCCATGCCGCCTCGGGAGACTTCGGCGCGATCCGCCGGCTGATGACCGATCGTCCGACCCAGTACCACATCCGCTCCAGTGACGATCGGGCGTTGGCGGCCTCGATGATGGCACTGGACTGCGTGCGAGGGGTCACCTTGGAGCGGACGGCGGGGGTCGAGGTCGAAGTGACCGACCTGGGCGCTTTTGCACTGGCTCTGCCTCAGGTGGCGCGCACGGCCGGGATCAGCCTGCGGGAGCTCACGCCGACCGATGAGTCGTTGGAGTCGGTCTTCACCTACCTGGTGTCGGCATGAACGTCACCATCGCTCGCCTGTCCGCGCAGGCCGTGCTCGGCCAACGGCGCGGCATACTGCTGGGCGTCCTACCGGTCCTGCTCATCGTCTTGTCGGTGGTCACCGTGGCGCTGAGCGATGGGTCGCTGGCCGTCGAGCCGATCACGATGGTCTTCGGATTCGGCTTGGTGCTGCCGTTGATCGCGCTGTTGGTGACCAACGGGGTGCTCGGCCCGGAGATCGAGGACGGGTCGATCATCTATCTGCTGTCCAAACCGATCTCGCGCTACGTCGTGGTGATCAGCAAGTGTGCGGTGGCTGCCGTGTTGAGTGTGGTCCTGGGGGCGGGCTCCCTGCTGCTGTCCGCGCTGCTGCTCGACATCAGCAACGTGGGGCAGGCGGTGGCGATCGGAATCGGGTCAGCCGCAGCTGCGATCGGATACTGCGGACTGTTCGTGGTGCTGGCCACGCTCACTCGACACGGCACCATCGCGGGCTTGATCTACGTCTTGGGCTTCGAGGGGCTGCTCGCCTCCTGGTTAGGCGGACTGCGATACATCTCGGTGGGGTCGTTCGGACGTCGACTGGTGAGCTCGATGACCGATGACCTCACCCTGGTGGTGCGCGACATCAGCCTGGGGTATGCGGTGATCGCGCTCATCGTCGTCACGGTCGGTGGCGTGGGACTCGCGGGGCATCGTCTGCGCTCCTTTGAGGTGCGCGGGGAAGACTGAGCACCAGCACGCTTGGCGTATCGCACAACGCGGTCGCGACCAGGCCCGCTAAACCTTGTGGAATCGGTGACTGCATCTGAGGCCGGCACAGGAGCACAGTGTGATGCAGTTCACCTGCGTCCGCTATGCCGAGCGGTCGCATCACGCTTGTGGTGTGGGCATCCCGCACCGGGACCTTTGAGGTACACATGTCACAGACGCCCGTGGTTCGCAAGAAGACCCATCCCGTCGATGAGGTCCTTCCCATCCCCAAGCTGGCGGTCTACGGCTTCCAGCACGTCCTCGCGTTCTACGCCGGCGCGGTGCTCGTGCCGATCCTGGTGGCCCGCGCGCTGGGTCTGAGCGACGAGCAGCTCATCCACCTGATCAACGCCGACCTCTTCACCTGCGGAATCGCCTCGATCATCCAGGCGGCCGGATTCTGGAAGATCGGTGTCAAGCTGCCGCTGCTGCAAGGGGTCACGTTCACCGCGGTCAGCCCGATGATCGCGATCGGGCTGGCGGCCGGAGGCGGCACGGATGGCCTGCTGGCGATCTACGGATCGGTCATCGTGGCCGGGCTGTTCACGTTGTTCATGGCTCCGTACTTCTCCCAGCTGTTGCGCTTCTTTCCCTCGGTGGTCACCGGCACGGTGATCCTGATCATCGGCATCGCGCTGCTGCCGGTTGCCGCGGCGGATGTGGTCGAGAGCTTCGGCCCGCAGGACATGGCCGGTGAGCCGGTCTTCCGGCTGATCGAGGGCAACTACGTCATGAAGGACGCGGTGGAGATCAAGAACATCGCCTACGCGCTGGGCACCCTGGGTTTGATCGTGGCCATCCAGCGCTTCTTCAAGGGCTTCCTGCAGACGATCGCGGTGCTCGTCGGCCTGGTCGTCGGCACGCTCGTGGCCTGGACACTGGGCGACGCCGAGTTCGACGCGGTCGGCTCGGCCGATCTGGTCGGCGTCACCACCCCCTTCTTCTTCGGAATCCCGACCTTCAGCATCACCGCCATCTTGTCGATGATCATCGTGATGATCATCACCGCCGTCGAGACCACCGGCGACGTGTTCGCTACCGGGGAGATCGTGAACAAGCGGGTCGGCAAGAAGGACATCGCGGCCGCATTACGCGCCGACGGCCTGGCCACCACGCTGGGCGGCGTCCTCAACTCCTTCCCCTACACGTGTTTTGCCGAGAACGTCGGTTTGGTGCGGTTGACGCAGGTCAAGAGCCGGTGGGTGGTCGTCTCCGCGGGCTTCATCATGATCGTCCTCGGCTCCCTGCCGAAGGCGGCTGCGGTGGTCGCCGGGATCCCACACCCCGTGCTGGGGGGAGCGGCTCTGGTGATGTTCGCCACGGTGGCGGTGGTCGGCATCCAGACCTTGTCCAAGGTGGACTTCAACGACTACCGCAACGTGGTCATCGTGGGCACCAGCCTGGGCCTGGCCATGTTGGTCACCGCTCAGCCGTACATCGCCAACGCGTTCGTGTCCGAGGTCCAGATCATCTTCGGCTCGGGCATCACCCTCGGCGCGCTGACCGCAATCATCCTGAACGTGGTGTTCTTCCACGTCGGCCCCAGCATGGGACCGGCCGTCGCCGGAACGCCGGGTCGCTCGATCAGCCTGAACCAGGTCAACGAGATGACCGAGGACGAGTTCGTGGCCACCTTCGGAGGCCTGTTCCAGGGACCGGTCTGGCCGGTCCGCAAGGCCTACGGCCAGCGGCCCTTCGCCGACACCCCCGACCTGCGGGCCGCCTTCCAGGAGGCCCTGCTGGGCGGGACGGCAGACGAGCAGCGCGAGCTGATGGGCGCCTACCCCAACCTGGGGGTGGACCAGGAGCTGAGCGAGGAGTCGGCCACCGACCAGGCGTGGGTGGGGTTGGACTACCTGAGCGAGGAAGAGGCCGCGGAGTTCGCGGAGCTGAGCGCGGACTACCAAGCCAAGTTCGGCATACCCTTCATCGTGTGTCTGCGTGACCTGGACAAGCGTGACCAGGTGCTGCGGCTGGGCTGGCGTCGGATGGAGAACTCCTCGGGCCAGGAGCACGTGGCGGCGCTGAACGAGGTGTCTCGGATCGCGGGCTATCGGTTCGAGGACCTGGTGGCGGACGCCAACCCGATCTCCTCCTCGCGGACCCAACGCTTCGAGCAGCTGCACTAGGCACCGCCTCGCGGTGACACCGGTCTGCTCGCCCATCTCGGCCCACCAGGTGGGAAGGGTAGACCCGTCATCGGGACCTCACATGTCAGAATTCACCATTTCTGCCCGGCGCATCCAGGGAGGATCACCATGAGCGCAGCACCCGACATCACCGATGTCGACCGACAGTTCTTGGAGGAGGCCGTCGAGCACGCCCGTCAGAACGTGCTGAACGGAGGGGGGCCGTTCGGTGCCGTCATCGTCGAGCACGGTGAGGTGGTCGCGCGTGCGGCGAACCGGGTGACGCAGGACAACGACCCCACCGCGCACGCCGAAGTGCTCGCGATCCGAGCGGCCTGCCTCATCCGAGGGGACTTTCAGCTGCGCGGGATGACGCTGTACTCCTCGTGTGAACCCTGCCCGATGTGCCTGGCGACAGCGCTGTGGGCCCGGGTCGACCGGGTGCTGTTCGCCGGGGATCGCCACGATGCCGCCCGAGGCGGCTTCGACGACCTGGCCTTCTACGAGTTGTTTGCCACGCCGCGCGAGCAGTGGGAGACCCCGGTGCTGGAGGTCCGCACGCAGAACCCGGCAGCGCCGTTCGACGAATGGTTGAACAGCACCACGCGCATCGACTACTGACCGCCGTTGCCCCGTCCGCTGGGCTGGGGCCACGTACGGTGACGTGATGACGCACTCCGGGATGGGCTCACTGCCGTACGACACGGGGGTCGCCTTCCGGGTGTGGGCTCCGCACGCGGACGCCGTGGCCGTCACCGGTGACTTCGACGGCTGGAGTGCCGCCGCGCACCCGTTGGCCCACGAGGGCGCGGGCTACTGGTATGCCGAGGTGTCGGGCGCCACGCCCGGCCAGGAATACCAGTACGTCCTGACGCTCGGCCAGGACACGGCATACCGGATCGACCCGTATGCCCGGGCCGTCACCAACTCGATCGGCAACGGCATCATCGTCGACCCCGACGCGTTCGACTGGGGTGATGACGACTTCCGGTGCCCCCCGCATCACGAGCTGGTGATCTACGAGACCCACATCGGCTCGTTCCTGAGCTGCAACGGTGCGGTGGGTGATCTGAGCGGGCTCGCCGGCAAGCTCGACTATCTGCGGACCCTCGGCATCAACGCGATCGAGCTGATGCCTTTGATGGAGTTCGCCGGTGACTACTCCTGGGGTTACAACCCGGCGCACGTCTTCGCGGTCGAGTCAAGCTATGGCGGCCCGCAAGGCCTGCGAGCCTTCGTCAAGGAAGCGCACGCGCACGGAATCGCGGTCATCATCGACGTGGTCTACAACCACTTCGGGCCCTCCGACCTGGGCCTGTGGCAGTTCGACGGGTGGAGCGAGAACGGCAAGGGCGGGATCTACTTCTACAACGACTGGCGCAGCGCGACCCCGTGGGGTGACACCCGACCCGACTACGGGCGGGAGGAGGTGCGGAGGTTCATCCGGGACAACGCACTGATGTGGCTGCGCGAGTTCCGCGCCGACGGACTGCGGCTGGACATGACCCCGTATATGCGCAGCGTCGACGGCACGGGCTGGGAGATCGACCAGGGGTGGTCGCTGATGCGGTGGATCGCCGAGTCGGTGCGTGCCGAGCGTCCGGACGCCATCGTGATCGCCGAGGACCTGCACGGTGAGATGGCCGTGACCTCGACCGGCGCGGGCGGCGCGGCGATGCATGCCCAGTGGGACAACCAGTTTGTCCACCCGGTCCGCACGGCGTTGGTGGCCGCGGACGACACGGACCGCTCCATGGGGGCCATCGCCGCGGCCGTGACGGCCCGCTATCACCACGCCTTCGACCGCGTGGTCTACACCGAGTC
>JBASAZ010000194.1:0-1714 GCA_049650845.1 Ornithinimicrobium sp. | reverse complement strand
CCTTCATCCCGAACAACGAGCGGATCATCACCATCGAGGACGCGGTAGAGCTGCAGTTGCAGCAGGATCACGTCGTCCGTCTGGAGAGCCGTCCCCCCAACATCGAGGGACGCGGAGAGATCGCGATCCGCGAGCTGGTGCGCAACTCCCTGCGCATGCGACCCGACCGGATCGTGGTCGGGGAATGTCGAGGTGGGGAGAGCCTTGACATGCTGCAGGCGATGAACACCGGTCACGACGGCTCGTTGTCCACCGTGCACGCCAACTCCCCGCGAGATTCGATCGCACGGCTCGAGACCCTCGTCTTGATGGCCGGGATGGACCTGCCGTTGCGGGCGATCCGCGAGCAGATCGCGTCGGCGGTCGACGTGGTCGTGCAGCTCACCCGAATGAAGGACGGGGGTCGGCGCGTGACCCACATCACGGAGGTTCAGGGCATGGAGGGCGACCGGGTCACCCTGCAGGACGCCTTTCTGTTCGACTACTCCGCAGGGCTGGACGAACACGGCCGTTACCTGGGCAAGCCCGTCTCCACCGGAGTGCGACCAAAGTTCACCGATCGGTTCGACGACCTCGGGATCAAGGTTTCGCCCAGGGTCTTCGACATCCCCGCGGCCGCAGGGCGATGAGCTCGATGCCCCTGCAGGTCGGCCTGGCCATCGGTGCTTCCGTCGTGGCGTTGCTCGTCCTCACCTATGCCGTAGTGGCGCCGCGCAAGCCACGGGTGTCGCCCGGTCGACTGAACCCGGACCAGGCCACTCCACCTACTCTGCTGACCCGCGGCACCGACGGGGTAACCGCAGGTATCGACCGGCTCATGCGGCGTCGTGGTGCCGGTGGCAGCGTGGCCTCCGCCCTGGAGCAGGCCGGCCTGTCCATGCGCACTCAAGATATGGCGCTCCTGGTTGTGGCCGCTTTCCTGGTGACCGGGGCCCTGGGGACCCTGCTGCTCGGACCCTGGGGTTTGCTCCTGGCACCGATCGCCCCCTTGCTGGTCAAGGCCTACCTCAGCATAAAAGCGGGTCGGCGACGGGCAGCGTTCGCCGACCAGCTCGACGACTCGCTTGGCCTGCTCGCGAGCAGTCTGCGGGCCGGCCACAGCTTGCTGCAGGCCGTGGACGCGGTCTCCAGGGAGGCTGAGCAGCCGACCGCGACAGAGTTTGCCCGGATCATCAACGAGACCCGGATTGGCCGGCCACTGGCCCAGGCGCTCGACGATACGTGCGCCCGGATGGGCAGCGACGACTTCGTCTGGGTCTCCCAGGCGATCGCCATCAACCGGGAGGTCGGCGGCAACCTGGCGGAGGTGCTCGACGGGGTGGGCCACACCATCCGGGAGCGCAACCAGATTCGCCGCCAGGTTGTGGCGCTTGCCGCGGAAGGCAAGCTGTCCGCATACGTGCTGGTGGCTCTTCCCTTCGGCGTCAGCGGCTTCCTCTACCTCTCCACTCCCGACTACATCCTGTCCCTTACCGCGAGTCCTATCGGTTACGCGATGCTCGCCGCCGCGGTCGTGCTTCTGGTGCTCGGCATCCTGTGGATGCGCAAGGTCGTGACCATCACGTTCTAGCCCCTCCCCCACCGAAGTCACCCGCCACGTCCCACACCCCCACTGAAGTCCACCCAGCGCCCCAACCGAGAGGAGACCCGTGCCGCCGGTCGTCGTGCTGTCCACGAGCTTCATCTGCCTGTCGGTGGCAGTGCTCGTGTGGGC
>JBASAZ010000193.1:0-7748 GCA_049650845.1 Ornithinimicrobium sp. | reverse complement strand
GGTAGTGATCGGCCGGGTTCTGATCAACGGGAAGCCCCGATCGTGGTGTTTCTGCCTGCTCACAACGAGGAAGCGGTCATCGCGTCGGTGATCGCCCGCATACCCCAGCAGGTTCATGGGCATCGGGTCGAGATCCTGGTGATCGACGACGGCTCAGACGATGCGACCGCGGAATGCGCTGCCCGGGCCGGAGCCGACGTGGTTCCGTTGGATCACAACCAGGGGCTCGGAGCGGCCGTGCGTCGCGGGTTGGCCGAGGCCGCCGCGCGACACCCCGTGGCCGGGGTCTATCTCGACGCGGACGGTGAATATCCCCCCGAGGAGATCCCCCAGGTGGTGGCTCCGGTGCTGCGCGGCGAGGCCGACTACGTCATCGGCAGCCGGTTCACCGGGCAGATCGAGACGATGCTCCCGCACCGGAGGTTGGGCAATATCGTGCTCACCCGCTGGTTGCGTTGGACAGCGCGACGCTCGGACCTCAGCGACGGGCAGAGCGGATTCCGAGCCTTTGCCCCCGTTGCCCTGGCCCGGGCGGAAGTCGTACACGACTACAACTACGCCCAGGTGTTGACGCTGGATCTGTTAGGAAAGGGCTTTGTGTATGGCGAGGTCCCGATCAGCTACACCTTCCGGACCACCGGCTCCTCTTTCGTCACCCTGGGCCGCTATCTGCGCAAGGTCATTCCTGCCGTCCACCGCGAGCTGAACGCGTCCAGCAGTCCCACGGACCACTCAGTGGTGCCTGCGGAGCGGCCGGGACCGGTGCCCTGCTGAGGTGTAGCGCGCTGTCACGTTAGTCACCATGAAGCGCCTTGTTATCTCATGTGTTTCACTGTATTGTGAAAGTCATGAACATAACAACGTCGGCGAAACTGGGAGCGCGCTCATCGAGTGACCAGTACGTCGAGCGCATGGGAATGGCCCTCGGTTCGGGATCCCTGACTCGGGGTGCGGGGCGACTGCTGGGTTGGTTGCTGATCTGCGAGCCACCCGTTCAGTCCGTCGACCAGCTATCTGCTGCGCTGAACGCCAGCCCGGCCACGGTCAGCGGCACCGCGACGGAACTTGTGCGCGCGGGGTTGGTCGAACGCGTTGGTGTCTCGGGTTCGCGCCGGACGCACTATCAGCTTCGCGCTGATGCGTGGCGCTCCGTGCTGGCCACACCCCGCCAACGGGCCACTGATCTTCGTGAACTAGCCGAAGAGGGCCTATCGCTTCTCCAAAACTCGGCGCCGGAGCGTCGCGAACGGCTGATGTCGATGCATCACTTGTTCGCCTTTGTCGAGGCTGAGTTTTTGACCGCCCCCCGCCGCTATACCCATACAGAAGGGTCAGATCATGAGTAAGACAGCCATCGAGACACGAGGTTTGACCAAGGAGTTTGGCGACTTCATGGCGGTGAACGACCTGAACCTCGAAGTCCATCCCGGTGAGATCTTCGGGTTCCTGGGCCCTAACGGAGCAGGGAAGTCGACCACGATCCGGATGTTGCTGGACCAGATCCGCGCCAGTGACGGGTCGGCCACCATCTTCGGTCACGACATCCGGGAGGACTCTTTGGAGATCCGGCGGATGGTCGGCTACGTGCCGGGGGACCTTGCGTTGTATCCGAAACTGACGGGTAAGCAGACCCTGGACTACTTCGCCCGCCTTCGCGGAGGAGTGGAGCAGTCGTATGTCGATGAGCTGGCGGAGCGCCTCAAGGCGGACTTGACCCGCAAGGTCGGCGAGTACTCCACCGGGAACCGGCAGAAGATCGGGCTCATTCAGGCCTTTATGCACAAGCCCGCACTGTTGATCTTGGATGAGCCGAACGCGGGGCTGGACCCGTTGATGCAGCAGGAGTTCCACGGACTCCTGGAAGAAGCTCGCAACGACGGCGGGACCGTGTTCTTGTCCTCACACACCCTGTCCGAGGTCGAGCGGGTCGCGGACCGGGTCGGCATCATCCGCCACGGTCGCTTGATCGAGGTCTCCCGAGTCGATGAGTTGAAGAGCAAGGCCATCCGCAGACTGGACTTCGAGTTCGCTGAGCCGGCTCCGGAGGGCATGTTCGACGACGTGGTCGGGATCCGTTCGGCCGAGGTCGATGGCGTGCACGCCAAGGTGTCGTTCGAGGGGTCGATCAACGACATCTTGAAGGCGGCCATGACGCGCGAGGTCACCAACCTGAACAGCCGAGAAGCGGACCTGGAAGAGATCTTCCTGGCCTTCTACCGCGACGAAGAGCCGAAGACGCTGCCGCCACGTGACGCGGTGTCGAAGGGAGAGAAAGCTCATGTCCGGTGACGTCCTGACCAATGACCTGCGCGATCGCAGGACCCCCACCCTGGTCATCAGTGCAGCGCTAGCCGTCCTGGCCGCATTCGCCATCTCGATCGGGGCCGGGATGGGCGATGCGCTGAACGAGATGACCGAGGCCTTCCCCGAAGCGTTGAACACGTTCATCGGAGCCGACGCACCCGGGGGGTATGTCGTCAACGAAGTCTTCGAACTCATCGCGCCGTTTGCATTGATCGCGTTCGTGGTCACCGCCGGCGCGTCAGTGATCGCCGGTGAAGAACAACGCAAAACGATGAGCATGCTCATCGCCCAACCCCTGACCCGTACCAGCGTGTTGACTTCCAAGGTGGTCTCGGTGTTGATCACCTTGGCGTTCGCCATCCTGGTGTTCTGGGCCGCGATCGCCATCTCGGTCTCCCTGGTCGAGATCGAGCTCGGCATCGGTGATGTCGCCGCCGCGAGCATCCACCTGTTCTTCTTGGCTGCCTTCTTCGGTGCCGTGGCCCTCGCAGTGGGTGCAGCAACCGGGCGACCCGAGGTTGCCCTCGCCGTGGGCGGTGGCTTGGCCGTGCTGTCGTGGCTCAGCAAATCCATGCTCGAGCTCGCCGACCTCGACGGGTGGGCCCAAGTCAGCCCCTGGTACTACTACTCCGGCGCCAACCCCCTCTCCGAAGGCATCGACTACACCCACCTGCTGGTGCTCGCCGGCCTGACGGTCATCGCGATGGTCGTGGCATACCGCACGTTCCGCACCCGAGACCTCAAAGGATGACCATGTCCACCACCACCAGCACGACGCCCGCCCACCGTGCCACACCCACCATCACCGAGCACCCGTTCCGTGCCGTGGTCACCCGTTCCGTCATGGACCGCCTCCCCCTGGTCCTGATCGTAGGAGTTCTGATGATCGGGATGGGTCTGCTCGTCGGGGCCCTGTGGCCCTCCCTGCAAGACACCTTCGCCGACCTCGAAGACTCCCTTCCGGAAGCGTTCACCACCGTCCTCGGGGGGGTCAGCATGGGCACCCCTGTCGGGTGGGCCAACGCCGAGATGATCTCCCTGGTCGCGCCCCTTGGCGCCATCGCCATCGCTGTCATCGCCGGCACCGCGGCCACCGCCGGCGAAGAGGAAAGCAAGACCCTGGGTGTGCTGATCTCTACCCCCATCAGGCGTCGCAGCGTCGTCCTCGCCAAAACCGTGGCCATGGTCGTGCTCACCGCGCTGGTCGGTGTCTTCGTCTACCTCGGACTGCTCGCGGGCAGCGCACTCGGGGACATGGGCCTGACTCAGCAAGGCATGCTCGGCGCCAGCGTCCACGTGGCCGCCATTGGCGTCCTGTTCGGGGCTGTGGCCATCCTCGTCGGGGCCGCCACCGGCGCCCGCCGCGTTACCACCGCAGCATCGGCGGGCCTGGCGTTGTTGGCCTTCGCCACGGCTAGCTTCCTGCCGCTGTCGGAGTCCCTGGCCGATGGCGTCAAGGCCAGCCCCTGGTACTACTTCAACGAAAGCGTTCCCCTGGCCAACGGCATCGAGTGGCCGCATCTGCTCATCCTGGCGGGGGCCTCAGTGGTCCTCGTGCTCGTCAGCCTTCCGGTGTTCCGCGCCCGAGACCTGCGTGGCTGACCGACTGCTTACCCCATTTCCAACCAGCGCGAACCAGCACGGACCAGCCGGACCAGCCGGACCGACACGGACCAACACGGACCAACACGGACCAGCAGAGACAGGAGAAGCTCATGCATCAGACCCGGTCAGTACGCACCAGGGCGCTACGCCGCCGGGTAACCGCTTCCGTGCCCCCGCCGCATCAGCCGAACAGGGAACCGGACACGACCGATCGGAGCGCGACCGCCCCGACCATGAGCAGCCCGAGCCAGAGCAGCCTCGCCCAGGGCAGCCCGGCCATGAGCAGCGCGACCGCGATGACCGGTGCTGCGGTCACGGTTGCCGCACGCTGGACGGTCCGGGTGTTGGTCCTGCTCTTCGGTGTGCTCGCCGTGCTCTGGGCCGTGGGTAGCTTGTGGTCGATCGTGCTTCCGCTGCTCCTGGCGATTCTGCTGGCCACCGTGCTCCGGCCGCTATGCCGGGTGCTTGCTCGCCGCGTGCCGAACGGTGTCGCGGCCTCGCTAACCATGGCCGGACTACTCGTGGCGCTAGCCGGGGTCGTCGCCTTCCTAGCGCCGAATGTGCAGCGACAAGGCACGATCATGCTCGACGAGGCCCCGGCATACCTGACCCGGATCGAAACTATGCTGGCCGGGCCACCTTTCGACATGGGACCCGGAGCGTTGAGCACGCTGTGGGCGAACACCATCGAGAGCCTTCAACAAGACAGCTCACAACTCATGGGGACCCTCGTCAATGGGGTCGCCGGACTGGGCTCCTTCGCTATCACGACCGTGCTCACCTTGGTGTTGACCTTCTTCATGATCAAGGACGCCGGTCGCTTCACCCCGTGGCTGACCTCCTGGACCGGAAGCCTGGCCGGACCCCACGCCGCGGTGCTGACCTCGCGGATCTGGACAGCGCTGAGCTCGTTCATCCACGCCCAGGCCACCGTCGGTCTGCTGGACGCCCTGTTCATCGGGATCGGGCTGTGGCTCCTCGACGTCCCGTTTGCGTTGACCCTGTCGGTGCTGATCTTCTTCGCGGCCTTCGTGCCCATCGTCGGCGCCTTCGCCACCGGTTTCCTCGCCGTGTTCATCGCGCTCATCGCTCAGGGGCCGGGGGTAGCGGTTGCCGTCTTCTTCCTCATCCTGGTCGTTCAACAGTTGGAGATGAACCTCACGCAACCGTTCCTGCTTGGCCACGCCCTGTCCCTGCACCCGGCCGCCGTCCTCGGATCCATCACGGTCGGCGGCACGCTGTTCGGGATCATCGGTGCCCTCCTCGCCGTGCCCGCCCTGTGCGTGATCACCGTCTGTGCGCGCTACGCCCGGGAGATCAGCACCGACGCGGACATCAGGCCCACCATGCTCATCCCCCCCACCGCAACACCGCAACCGGCGATCGGCGCACCGTCATGACCAACACCGAGCACTCTCCCGGGACACCCCGTCGGGTCGGGCGCCATCTGTCTATTTCGCATAATGTTGAAAGCATGGAACCTTCACGCCCTAACGAAAATTCGATGTCCGAGGCCATGATCGCGTTCGTGGAAAAGGCTGGCGTGGCGTTGGAAACGACCGGCTTGACCCGCCTGTCGGGGCGGATGCTCGGTTGGTTGCTGATCTGTTCCCCACGCGAGCAGTCGGCCGACGACCTGGTGACCGCGTTGCAAGCCAGCACAGGAGGCGTCAGCACTCAGGCACGGGCCTTGATCCGATACGGCTTCATCGAACGCGTGGGCCTGCCTCGGGACCGTCGCACCTACTACCGCCTCAGGGAGCACGCCTTCGAAGCGGCGTTCGCGGAGCAAACCCAGGGCCTGACCCTCGTGCGTCAACTGGCCGACGAGGGACTGGACCTCGTTGGGGACACCGACCCGGCACGAGAACGCCTGACCCAGATGCGCGACCTGTTCGCCTTCATGGAACGCGAATGGCCCCAAGTCATGAACCGGTTCCACGACCACAATGCCAGTCCTCCCCGAAGGGAATGAGTCCCATCAACACCACTGAGACCCCGACTACGGTCCTGATCACCGGCAGTTACGGCCCGCTAGCCACCCGGCTGGCCCAGGACCTCGAGGCCCGAGGGTATGCCGTGCACACGCTCCTCGCTCACGAGTACAGCGTGGGCTCCGCCCATGTGCTGTCGCATCAACACGCCAACCTGGCCGCTCCCACGGACCTCGCCGCTGCAGCGGAAACGGCCGACGTCATCCTGATGATGACCGGCCTCGGACCCGTGGCAGCCCTCGTGGCGGATGCCGAAAGCCTCGACGTGGTCCTCGCCCGGGCCCGGCCTGATGCCGTCCTCATCCACACCAGCAGCCTGGCCGTGCTGCACGGCGAGGGGGACCTGGACGAAACCTCTGAACCGCTCACCCCTGACTATGCCGCCACGCAACGGGTGCTCGAGCAACGGGTCGCGACGGCTACCGACTGGCTGCGGGCCATCACGTTGCGGCCCGGACTGGTCTATACCGCTGGTGGTGGCCCGCTGATCGACGAAGCCATCACGCAGGCCCGCGCCACCGGAGTCAGCCGCTACCTCGGCGACCCGGGGGATCGCTACCCCACCGTCCACGAAGACGACCTTCTGAGTCTGTTTCGTCTCCTCATCGAAGACCCCAGCGCGCGCGGGGTCTATCACGGGGCGTCGGGCAGCATCACCGCCGGCGAACTGGCACAGCTCATCGCCGACCGAGCCGACGTCTCTGCGGTCCAGCCGTGGGATCTCGCGGAACTCAGCGAAGCAGTGGGGATGGATGTCGACCCCGACGCGACCAGCCTGAACGTGCGCCTGGCACCGTCGCGAGCCATCACCGACCTGGGCTGGAACCCCACTGCCCCAGACCTGCCCACCGCAATGACATGAGCACCGCGCCTGATGAACCGCCCGTGCCCGATGAACCGACCGCGCCTGATGGACCACCCAAGCCCGATGAACCCGTGCCCCCTGCCCGCCCCACCGTGAGAGAACTCATCGTCGAGCTGACCCACATCCAAGACGAACTGCGCCACGGCGATACGGGTTGGAGTCAGGACCGCGCTGCCCTCGTCTATCACGAAGCCCGAATCGTCAACGAACTACGCGCAAGACGCCGTCAATCTCGACTCACGAACAGTCAGAACTTCACCTCATGAACACACCCCCACCTCACCAGCGGGTCCGCGCCGTTCTCGTCGCCGTCAGCCTCCTTGACCTCAGTCTTCGCGCCGTTGCTCTGTGGGACGTGAGGAGGCGCCACCCATCCCAGGTGAACGGGTCTCGCCGTGCCTGGTTCATCGGGCTCGTCTGCGTCAACTCCGCGGGCGTCCTTCCCGCTCTCTACTTCGCGAAAGGTCGAACGGAGAGTTCTCACCAGGTCGTTCCGGCGACTGCCCGAGCCACGCTTGGCTGAGGCAGGTCCTAGCGCCCGTGTGAGTCATCCGTGGCGGCGGTGACGGGTGACAGCGGTGACGGGTGACAGCGGTAGGGGTGACAGCGGTAGGGGCGATGGGGGTCGTCGACGATGCGGAGCCCGGTCACCTCGGAAAGGGCGGCGTGGATGCGTGCGCGAGTGCCGAGTTCCGAGGGTTCGCTCAATGTTCATTGACTCCCGTTGGACTGACTGGTCCGACGCCGTCAAGATGTGTCCGTGCCAACCCCGCCCCCACTTCGCCGTCGTCTCCTTGCCGAGTTTTTGGGGTCCGCTTTGCTCGTCGCGGTCGTGATCGGCTCCGGCATTGCTGCACAACGGCTCTCACCCGATGACGTCGGCCTGCAGCTCCTGGAGAACAGCACCGCCACGGTGCTCGGGCTGACCGTGCTGATCCTGATGTTCGGCCCCGTGTCCGGCGGCCACTTCAACCCGGTGG
>JBASAZ010000192.1:0-37826 GCA_049650845.1 Ornithinimicrobium sp. | reverse complement strand
CCCGTGGTGCGTCACCTGTGACGCACCACGGGTGCCTCCCTTGTGGGCAGGATTTGTGCTTGCCGGCCCGACCGAATCTGCGGTTGGTGGGTCGTTCACTGTTCGCGGGCGCCGTGTCGTAGTCACCGTTGCGCATGGCCTCGGCCGTCTCCATCGCGATCTCTCGGCGCAACAGGGCCCGTTCCAGCCGTAGGTTCTCCTTGTGTTCTCGGCTGAGCGCCATGACCAACGCGACGCAGGACAAGATCATCACGATCGTGAACGGGGCAGCCACCAAGATCGCCATGGTCTGCAGCGCGGCTAGCCCGCCTTGGGGGTCGTCCCCGGCGGTTCCGGCGATGATCAGTGCTGCTGCGATCGCTCCCTCGAGCACCGCCCAGAAGATGCGACTCCACATCGGCGGGTTGGGGCTGCCGCCGGTGGCGATCATGTCCACCACGAAAGAGCCCGAGTCCGAGCTCGTGACGAAGAAGACCACGATCATCAGCAGGGCCAGGCCGGACAGGATCGGACCGCCGGGCAGATTCTCCAACATCTGGAACAGCGCCGTGTCGGTGCTCACCCCGTTCTCGGGATCGATGATCCCACCGGCGCCCATAACCTCGCGGAACAACGCGGTGCCGCCCAGGGCGACGAACCACAACATGGTGAGCAGAGTGGGGACCAGCAGAACCCCACCGATGAACTCTCGCACCGTCCGTCCCCGGGAGATTCGAGCGATGAATATGCCGACGAACGGCGACCAGCTCATCCACCATCCCCAGTAGTACGTGGTCCACCCGCCTAGCCA
Organism: Ornithinimicrobium sp.; assembly: GCA_049650845.1. Lineage (GTDB taxonomy): Bacteria > Actinomycetota > Actinomycetes > Actinomycetales > Dermatophilaceae > Ornithinicoccus. The sequence goes on along the minus strand of JBASAZ010000192.1, from coordinate 37,036 downwards.
GTCCTCACCGGCCTGACCCTGGTAGGGCATCGTGTCGAAGGACATGCTGAGGAAGTTCTGCAGGTAGTACCCGGTGGCAGCGACGCTTTCCCGGAACAGGAACAGGGTCGGACCGACGATGATGATGAAGACCAGCAGGAAGGCGGCCAGGCCCAGGTTGATGTTGGACAGCCACTTGATTCCGGTGCCCAGGCCAGAGGCCACGGACGCGGTAGCGATCACGGTGATGCCGGCGATCAAGGCGACCTGGAGCCATGGTGTGTTGCCGCCGACCCCCATGAACTGCAATCCGGCACCGACCTGGCTGACCCCGAAACCAAGGGACGTAGCGACACCGAAGAGGGTCCCGACGATGGCGATGACGTCGATCAGATCCCCGAGCCACCCCTTGACCCGATCACCCAGGAGCGGTTCCAGCGCCCAGCGGACCGAGACCGGCAGGCCTCGGCGATGGACGGCATACGCAACCGCGAGCCCGACCACGACGTAGATGGCCCAGGCGTGAACGCCCCAGTGCAGGAAGGTGCGGCCCATCGCCGCGGTCGCGAGCTCACCCGCGGACCCTTCCGTGCCCGGCGGCGGGGAGTTGAAGTGGTTCAGCGGTTCGGCCACCCCCCAGAACATCAAGCCGATGCCCATACCGGCGCTGAACAACATGGCGAACCACGAGAACATGCCGAACTCGGGGGCCTCTCCGTCCTTACCGAGGGTGATGTCACCGAAGCGGGAGAAGGCCAACCAACCACAGAAGATGACGAAGCCGAACGTGAGAAGCACGTAGTACCAGCCCAAGCCACCGACCACCGTGTCGTTGGCCGTCTGGATCCAGCTCGACATCTGTGTCGGCATGGCGATCGAGAGGCCCACGACGGTGAGGATCACGGCTGCCGCTGGATAGAACACTCGCGGAGCCAATGACGGGGTGACTTTCTCTCCTTCGGTCTCCGTCTCGCGTTCCTGTGTTGCACTGCTCATGTCCGTCTCCTTACGTCACTGATCGGTTGGTGCACGTCACTCGCCGTCGACCGCTTGAGCGGGAGGCGTCGGGGGTTGCAGCGCCCACCGTTAAGAGGCGCTTAGATTGTCATGGATCGAGCGGGGAGTCGACTCGCACCGGGCGGCGGGTCTGTCGGGGCGGGTAACTACGCTGGTCGTATGCGTCCGATCACTGACCTGCAGCGCACTGTCGCACCGATTCGTGTGGAGGCCGACTTTTCTCCCAGCGGGGACCAGCCCAAGGCCATCGCCGAGCTCGCCGCGCGGATCAACAACGGCGACGAAGACGTGGTCCTCATGGGAGCGACCGGGACGGGGAAGTCGGCGACGACCGCGTGGCTGATCGAGCAGGTGCAGCGTCCAACCCTCGTGATGGCCCCGAACAAGACCCTCGCTGCGCAGCTGGCCAACGAGTTTCGTGAGCTGTTGCCGCACAACGCCGTTGAGTACTTCGTTTCCTACTACGACTACTACCAGCCCGAGGCCTACGTGCCTCAGTCCGACACCTATATCGAGAAGGACTCGTCCGTGAACGATGAGGTCGAGCGGCTTCGGCACTCGGCAACGAACTCGCTGCTGACCCGCCGTGATGTGGTGGTGGTGGCGTCCGTGTCGTGCATCTACGGCCTGGGTACCCCGCAGGAGTACGTGGACCGGATGGTGCGCCTGCGGGTGGGAGAGCAGATCAACCGAGACGAGCTGCTGCTGCGCTTCGTGCAGATGCAGTACACCCGCAACGATATGGCTTTCACCCGTGGCACATTCCGGGTGCGCGGAGACACGGTGGAGATCATCCCGCAGTACGAAGAGCTCGCCGTGCGGGTGGAGCTGTTCGGCGATGAGATCGAACGCATCTACACCCTGCACCCGTTGACCGGTGAGGTCGTGCGTGAGGAGACGGAGATGTACGTCTTCCCAGCCTCCCACTATGTCGCGGGTCCGGAACGGATGGACCGCGCCATCGCCGGCATCGAGGCCGAGCTCGGCGAGCAGCTCGAGCAGTTCGAGCGTGAGGGCAAGCTGCTCGAAGCCCAGCGCTTGCGGATGCGGACGACCTACGACATCGAAATGATGCGCCAAGTGGGCTCCTGCTCGGGAATCGAGAACTACTCACGACACATCGACGGCCGTGGACGGGGGTCCGCGCCGAACTGCCTGATCGACTATTTCCCCGAAGACTTCATGCTGGTCATCGACGAGTCGCACGTGACCGTTCCGCAGATCGGCGCGATGTACGAAGGGGACATGTCGCGCAAACGGACCTTGGTCGAGCATGGGTTCCGTCTGCCCAGCGCGATGGACAACCGTCCGCTGAAGTGGGAGGAGTTCCTCGATCGGATGGGCCAGACGGTCTATCTCTCGGCCACTCCCGGTGACTACGAAGTCGCAAAGTCGGGAACGGTCGTCGAGCAGATCATCCGGCCTACCGGGTTGATCGACCCAGAGATCGTGCTCAAACCGACCAAGGGTCAAATCGACGATCTGCTGCACGAGATCGCGCTGCGCACCGCGGTCAACGAACGCGTCCTGGTCACCACCCTGACGAAGAAGATGGCCGAGGACCTGACTGACTACTTGCTCGACAAGGGCGTGCGGGTGCGCTATCTGCACTCCGAGGTCGACACGCTACGACGGGTGGAGTTGTTGCGAGAGCTGCGCATGGGCGAATACGACGTCTTGGTCGGGATCAACCTGCTCCGCGAGGGTCTGGACCTGCCGGAGGTGTCCCTGGTCAGCATCCTTGACGCGGACAAGGAGGGTTTCCTTCGTTCGGCGCGTTCGTTGATCCAGACCATCGGGCGGGCCGCCCGTAACGTCTCCGGTCAGGTCCACATGTATGGCGACAAGGTCACTCCGTCGATGCAGCAAGCCATCGACGAAACCAACCGTCGGCGGGAGAAACAGGTCGCCTATAACCTCGAGCACGGTTTGGACCCGACCCCCTTGCGCAAGCGCATCGCCGATATCACCGACCTCTTGGAGCGCGAGGACGCCGACACCGCGGCACTCATGGGGAGTGGGCGCACGCAGTCCCGTGGTCGTCGCAGCGGGCCGGGACAGGGCACCGTGGTGGCAGATGCGGCCGTGGCGGGGTCCCCGCGCCGAGGTGAGGACCTGCCGGAGGCCGAGCTGTCCAACCTCATCCACGAACTCACCACGCAGATGCACCAGGCGGCCACGGATCTGCGCTTCGAGTTGGCGGCGCGACTTCGCGACGAGGTCCAGGACCTGAAGAAGGAACTACGCCAGATGCGGGAGGCCACGGGGTAGGGCCGAGCCGCGCCCACCCCCGGCTACCCCTCGTCGGGACTGACGACCCCTCATACTGAACAGGTCGCAGCTCACCTCTGCTGAGCTCACCCATCCCCTGAAAGGCACGTATGAACGTTCCACAGTGGCTGTGGATCACGAGTTTGAGCGTGGTGTGCGTCATCCTGCTCTTCGACGTGCTGGTCCTCGGACGGCGTCCGCATGAGCCCAGCAAGCGGGAAACCGGGATTGCCCTGACCGTCTACATCGGTCTGGCCCTGCTCTTCGGCTTGGGGGTCTTCGTCTTCGCCGGTGGACAGTTCGCGGGGGAGTTCTACGCCGGATGGCTCACCGAGTACTCGCTCAGTATCGACAACCTCTTCGTGTTCATCATCATCATGGCCAAGTTCGGCGTCCCGCGCGCGTTGCAACAGCGGGCGCTGATGATCGGCATCATCATTGCCCTCGTGCTGCGAGGCATCTTCATCGCCGTCGGCGCCGCAGCAATCAACCAGTGGTCGTGGGTCTTCTACATCTTCGGCGCATTCTTGATCTACACCGCCATCAAGCTCGGGCGCGAAAACATGCACCACGACCCCGATGAAGACGAGGAGTTCGAGGAGAACGCCCTGCTGCGTTGGGTGGAGAAGCGCTTTCCCGCGACGAAATCGTGGGACGCCGGCACCCGATTGCGCACGGTGGAACACGGCAAGAAGGTCGTCACGCCCATGTTCATCGTGATCATTGCGCTCGGCACCACCGACCTGCTCTTTGCGCTCGACTCCATCCCGGCGATCTTCGGGCTGACCCGGGAGCCCTACCTCGTCCTGATGGCCAACATCTTTGCCCTGATGGGCCTTCGGCAGCTGTATTTCCTCATCGGTGATCTGCTCAAACGTCTCGTCTATCTGGGCCTGGGGCTGGCGGTCCTGCTCGCCGTGATCGGTGTCAAGCTGATCATGCACGCACTGCACGAAAACACGCTGCCGTTCCTCAACGGAGGCGAGCACATCGAGTCCATCCCCGATGTGCCGATCTGGCTCTCGCTAGTCATGATCGTGTCCATCCTCGGTGTCACGGCAGTGGCGAGTCTGATCAAGAGCGGCCGGGACGCTCGGCATGGGATCGAGTCCGGGGGCGTGGACCTGGCGCAGGTGTCCACGCGTCAGCACCACCGCGAGGGCGATACGGATGCTCGCGAGTCGGGGGCCAGCAGCATCGAGCGGGCCTCGACAATCTCACCCTCCGATCGCTCCACGACCGGCCCCCGCGGCCGCGGTGACACCGCTGCTGACCGGGACGACGGGGGCGCCTCGAACTAGGAGATCGTGCCCCCATCTCCGCCCGGCCATGACGCCCGGGTCGCCGTGGCGGGCGCACGAGGGCGGCCGAGCACCACGATGCTCGCTGAGACCACGAGCGCCATCCCGCCCAGCTGTGCCGGATCCAGCCGCTGCCCCAAGAGGAGTAGGCCGGCCAGTGCCGCCACGGCTGGTTCGAGGCTGAGGAGCACCCCGAAGACCCCGGCGCTGAGCTGTCGTAGTGCGAGCAGTTCCAAGGAGTACGGGACCGCCGAAGACAGCAGCGCAACGGCCAGTCCCAGCGCGAGGACTTCACGGGAGAGAAACACCTCGGCGGGAACGCTCAGACCGCCCGCGAGGCTGGCGAGGGTCATCACCGGGATCATCAGCGCAGTGCCCGCGAGCAGGCAGATGGCGATCCCGTCCAAGCCGGAGAAACGAGCTCCAGTCTTGCCGCTGGCCACGATGTATGCCGCCCAGCCCACCCCGGCCAACAGGGCCAACCCGACGCCCAGGAGATCGATGTCGGCCCAGGAGCTACTCAAGACTTCGGAGATCAGGACGACCCCGGCCAACGCCGCTACGACGGCGACACCGTCGCTGAGTCGGCGAGACAGGAACGCCGCAAGGGCCAATGGCCCGAGAAACTCGATCGTGACGGCCACACCAATCGGCAACCGCGCCAACGAGCCGTAGAACGCCAGGTTCATCGCGGTCAGCGCGACCGCGAAACCAGTCACCACCAGCCAGTCTCGACCGCTGCGGCCAGTCAGCGCAGGGCGCACTGCGATGGCGAGGATCACGGCGGCCAGCGTCAGCCGTAGCGCGACCGACCCCAGGACGCCGATCAGCGGCAGGAGGAACACGGCGAGCGCCCCGCCGAACTGCACCGAGACCACGGCGCCCAGGACCAGCGCGATCGGAGGGACCGCCGGGCCCTTCACCATCCGCGTCGGCGCCAGTCCTGAAGGTTCCCTCGCTCTGCGCCCACGGTGGTGCCATCCCCGTGACCGGGCAGCACCACGGTGGAGTCGGCGTACGTGCCGAACACCCGAGACTCCAGGTCGTCCATCAACGAGGCAAAGTCTGCGGGTGATTCGGTCTTGCCCGGGCCCCCGGGAAACAGGCTGTCGCCGGTCAGCAGCACAGTGGTTGCCTCCGGGTCGCCGCCGGGCACGGCGAGGGCCACCGATCCCTGCGTGTGACCGCGCAGGCCCAGGACGGTGATCGCCAGCTCACCGACGGTGATGATGTCGCCGTGGGTGAGTCGGACGTCGATCGGAACGGGCATCTCGTCTGCGTCGGCGTCCCCGGCGTAGGTCGTGGCTTCGGTGTGCTGCACCGCGCTGGCCAGGGCGCGGTGGTGATCCCAATGTCGGTGGGTGGTCACGATGGCGGACACCGGGGCGTTGCTGCGCGCGATCATGGCATCGATCCGGTCGATGTTGTCGGCCGCGTCGACCAGCAGCTGCTCGCCCGTATGCCGACAGGTCAGCAGGTAGACGTTGTTGTCCATCGCGGACACGCTGCACTGTCTGATCAGCACCGTGTCGCTACTCCACAGAAGGTCGTCGGACCCGCTTCGGTATGAGGCTGCTCGCATGGTCACCAAGCCTAATCTGCGGCATCGCTCCCCGGCGCCACCCGATCGGAAAGCTAGACCATCAACGGGGCGTCGGTGGCCTGCACGGGGAAGGGCAGAGTGGAGGCAGCGCCGGTCAGGTAGGCGTCGACCGATGATGCGCACGCGCGCCCTTCGGCGATGGCCCACACGATCAAGGACTGTCCTCGGCCGGCGTCACCGGCCACGAAGATGCCGGGGTGCCCTGGAACCGCATACTGGTCGTCCCGATCGAACGAACCGCGTTCGGAACGCGGAAGCCCATCGGGTCCGGCGGCAACCTCGTCCGGACCGCTGAAGCCCAGGGCAACCAGCACCAGATCGGCTGGAATGGTGCGCTCGGTCCCGGCCTCGGCGTCGAACCGTCCGTTGATCCGGTTGCCGTTGACGATCTTGATCTGGGACACGGCGCCGCTCTCGTCGCCCAAGGCTTCGATGGTGTTGACGCCGAAGACCCGTTCGCCCCCCTCTTCGTGTGAGTCGCCCACGCGGTGGATCAGCGGATACATCGGCCACGGGTGCGCCTCGGTGCGCGACTCCGAGGGTTGCGGGCGGATATCCAACTGCGTCACCGAGGCGGCGCCTTGCCGGATAGCGGTCCCGTAGCAGTCGGCGCCGGTGTCGCCACCGCCGACGATCACCACGTGCTTGCCCTCCGCGGATATCCCGCGGTCGCTGCCCAGGGCCTCGCGGTTGGCCGGCACCAGGAAGTCCATCGCGGGATAGACCCCGGGGAGCTCCGAGCCCGGAATGGGTAAGGCCCGGGGGAGGGTGGCGCCGGTCGCCATCACCACGGCGTCGAAACGGCTGGCCAGCTCGGTCAGGGAGAAGTCATCCGGCCCGTCCCCGCCGATGGTGATGTTGGTCCGGAATCGGATGCCTTCACCGCGCAGCTGCACCAACCGGCGGTCCAGCACCGATTTCTCCATCTTGAACTCGGGGATCCCGTATCGCAGCAGTCCGCCGACCGCGTCGTCTCGTTCGTAGACCAACACGGTGTGTCCGGCCCGGCTCAGCTGTTGAGCGACCGCCAAACCGGCGGGTCCGGAGCCCACGACCGCTACCGTCTTGCCGGAGAGCCACTCCGGTTCGTGCGGAGTGACCAGGCCGTTGTCGAAGGCCCGGTCGATGATCGAGACTTCAACCTGCTTGATCGTCACTGCCGGTTGGCTGATGCTGAGCACGCAGGAGGTTTCGCACGGGGCCGGGCACAACCGTCCGGTGAACTCCGGAAAGTTGTTGGTGGCGTGAAGGCGCTCGATCGCCTCACGGAAGTTGCCCCGCCGGGCGAGGTCGTTCCACTCCGGGATGAGATTGCCCAGCGGGCAGCCCTGGTGGCAGAACGGGATGCCGCAATCCATGCACCGTCCCGCCTGGCGGCGCAACACCGCATCGTCCTGGGCGGTGTGCACCTCCTTCCAGTCCATGATCCGCACGGGCACCGGCCGCGAGGGCTGGCCTTCACGGTCGCGGTTCTTCAGGAAACCTTTGGGGTCAGCCATGTGCGTCCTCCAGGATCAGTTGCCAGGCGTGCGGGCCGTCCGGGTCGTCGCCGGCGTCCTCGACGTCCTGGCGAATGCGCAGCACACTCGCGTACTGCCGTGGGGTGATGACGGTGAAGCGGGTCATCCAGTCCGGCCCGCCGTCGAGCACGTCACGGGCGACCGTGGATCCGGTCAGGTCGACGTGTTCGTGCAGCAACGCTTCGATCTGCGCAGCCTCGGTGCTCTCTCGCTGGACGACCTTCAACAGCAGGTCGCCGTTGCTGCGAGCCAGGGGATTGATCCGACCGTGATCCAGATCCAACACGTATGCCGTGCCACCCGACATCCCGGCGCCCACGTTGCGACCCGTGCGGCCGATGATCAGGGCGGTGCCCCCGGTCATGTATTCCAGGGCGTGGTCGCCGACGCCCTCGACGACGGCGGTGGCCCCGGAGTTGCGGACGCAGAAGCGCTCGCCCACCACCCCGCGCAGGTTGATCTGCCCGGACGTGGCGCCGTAGCCGATGACGTTGCCGGCGATGACCTGTTGCTCGGCGGCGAACGGCGCCTCGCTCGGGGGATGGACCACGACGCGTCCACCGGACAGGCCCTTGCCGACGTAGTCGTTGGCGTCGCCGACGAGCCGCAGGGTCACGCCGGCGGGCAGGAACGCGGCGAAGGACTGGCCGGCCGAGCCCTTCAGGGTGAAGTCGATGGTGCCCTCAGGCAGACCCTCGGGCCCGGCGGCGGAGGTCACCGTGTAGCCCAGCATCGTCCCCACGGTCCGGTTGACGTTGCGCACGTCGAACTCGCCCCGCACGGCGGTGCCGTCGTTGAGCGCGGGGGCAGCGGCCGCGATCAACGTGTGGTCCAGCGCCTCGTCCAGGTGGTGGTTCTGCTCGGTCGTACGTCGCCTGGCGGTGCCTTCCGGCAGCTCGGGGAAGTGCAGGACCGGAGCAAGGTCCAGTCCGGCGGCTTTCCAATGGTCGACGGCCTGCTCGACGTTCAGCAGGTCCGAGCGCCCGGTGATCTCGTCCAGTGAGTGATAACCCAGCTCGGCCATCAGCTCGCGGACCTGCTCGGCGATGAACTCGAAGAACGTGACGACGAACTCGGCGCGTCCTTCGTAGCGGGCCCGCAGCTCGGGGTTCTGGGTGGCCACGCCCACGGGGCAGGTGTCCAAGTGGCAGACACGCATCATCACGCACCCTGAGACCACCAGCGGTGCCGTGGCGAAGCCGAACTCCTCGGCCCCCAGCAGCGCGGCGACCAACACGTCCCGACCGGTCTTCAGCTGACCATCGACCTGCACGGTGATCCGATCGCGCAGGCCGTTCAACAGCAACGTCTGCTGGGTCTCGGACAATCCGAGCTCCCACGGGGTCCCAGCGTGCTTCAGCGACGTCAGCGGGCTGGCGCCCGTCCCGCCGTCGTGACCGGAGATCAAGACAACGTCGGCGTGCGCCTTCGAGACCCCGGCCGCTACCGTGCCGACCCCGACCTGGCTCACGAGCTTGACGTGGATCCGGGCCTTCGGGTTGGCGTTCTTGAGGTCGTGGATCAGCTGTGCCAGGTCCTCGATCGAATAGATGTCGTGGTGTGGCGGGGGAGAGATGAGGCCCACCCCCGGCGTGGAATGGCGAACACTGGCGATCCACGGATACACCTTGCCGGGGGGCAACTGCCCCCCCTCGCCGGGCTTGGCGCCTTGGGCCACCTTGATCTGGATGTCGTCGGCGTGCACCAAGTAGGCACTGGTGACACCGAAGCGACCGGAGGCGACTTGCTTGATCGCCGATCGCCGCGTCGGGTCGAGCAGCCGCTCGATGTCCTCTCCACCCTCGCCGGTGTTCGATCGGCCGCCGAGCTGGTTCATGGCGATGGCGAGCGTCTCGTGCGCTTCCTGGGAGATCGAGCCGTAGCTCATGGCTCCGGTCGAGAATCGCTTGACGATCTCGCTCACCGGGTCGACGTCCTCGAGGGGAATCGGGGAACGGTCGGAGTTGGTGACGAACAGCCCGCGCAGGGTCATCAACTGCTCAGCCTGGTCATCCACCAGGTCGGTGTACTGCCGGAAGATGTCGTAGCGCTTGGTCCGCGTCGCGTGCTGCAGGCGGAAGACGGTTTCGGGGTTGAACAGGTGGGGCGGGCCTTCGCGCCGCCATTGATATTCGCCACCGGTCTCGAGGTTGCGGTGGTACGGCGCGATGCCGGACAGCGGGTAGGCCACGGCGTGGCGCGCGCGAACCTCGTCGGCGATCACGTCCAGTCCCACGCCATCGATCTGTGAGGTCGTGCCGGTGAACCAGCGTTGCACGACGTCGCGGGACAAGCCCACCGCCTCGAAGGTCTGCGCCCCACGGTAGGAAGACACCGTGGAGATGCCCATCTTCGACATGACCTTCAGCACGCCCTTACCCAGCGCTTTGATCAGGTTAGCGATCGCGACCTCTGGATCCAGGCCGTCCAGCTGTTGCCCCGAGCGGCACAGGTCCTCGACGGTCTCCATCGCCAGGTAGGGGTTCACCGCGGCCGCCCCGTATGCCGTCAGGAGGGCCACGTGGTGGACTTCGCGGACATCTCCCGCCTCGACGAGCAGTCCTACCCTGGTCCGGGTCCGCTCCCGCACCAGATGGTGGTGCACGGCACTGGTGAGCAGCAGTGAGGGAATCGGTGCGTGCTCCCGGTCGCCGTGGCGGTCCGAGAGCACGACGAAGAAGGCTCCGCGTTCCACCGCTTCGGAGACCTGGTCACAGATCTCCTCCAGCCGCTCCGTCAACGCCTGGGCGCCACCATCGACCTCGTAGAGTCCACGCACCACGAACGGCGCGAAGTCAGGGTGCTGACCCTCCAGATTCATATGCCGCAGCTGAGCCAGCTCGTCGTTATCGATCACCGGGAAGTCCAGGACGACCTGGCGGCAGTGCGCCGCCGACTCCGTGAGCAGGTTGTACTCCGGCCCGGTCGCCGTGCCCAGCGAGGTGACGATCTCTTCGCGGATGGCGTCCAGGGGCGGGTTCGTCACCTGGGCGAACGCCTCGGTGAAGTAGTCGAAGAGCAGTCGCGGACGGTCGGACAGCGCAGCGATCGGGGTGTCCGATCCCATCGCGCCGAGCGGCTCGATGCCCACCTGAGCCATGGGGGCGAGCAGGATCCGCAGCTCCTCCTCGGTGTAGCCGAAGATCTGCTGGCGACGGGTCACCGAAGCGTGCGTGTGCCGCACGTGGGCGCGGGTCGGCAGATCCGACATACGGACCATGTTTTCGCTCAACCACTGCTGATAGGGCGCGGCTGCGGCCAACTCGGCCTTCAACTCCCGGTCATCGACGATCTCCCCGGCTTCGGTGTCCACCAGGAACATCCGACCCGGCTCGACCCGCCCCTTGCGCACCACCCGTTCAGCCGGGATGTCCAGCACTCCGGACTCCGAGGACAAGACCACCAGCCCGTCGTCCGTCACCCAGTAGCGTGAGGGCCGTAGACCGTTGCGGTCCAACACCCCACCGACCTGTGTGCCGTCGGTGAAGACCAAGTTCATCGGGCCGTCCCAGGGCTCCATGAACATCGAGTGAAACTCGTAGAAAGCCCGCAGCGAGGGCTCCATCTCGTCGTTGTTCTCCCACGGCTCGGGCACCATCATCAGCACGGCGTGGGGCAGCGAGCGGCCGCCGAGATGCACCAGCTCCAGGACTTCGTCGAAACTGGCGGAGTCGCTCGCATCCGGAGTGCAGATCGGCAGGATGTCGCCCAGATCACCCGGAAAGAGGTCGCTGGCCAGGATGGACTCGCGCGCGTGCATCCAGTTGCGGTTGCCGCGGACGGTGTTGATCTCGCCGTTGTGCGCGACCAGGCGGTAGGGATGGGCCAACGGCCACGACGGGAAGGTGTTGGTGGAGAACCGGGAGTGCACGATCGCCAGCGTGGAGGCGAAGCGCTCGTCGCGCAGGTCCGGGAAGTATGCCGGCAGCTGGTCCGTAGTGAGCATGCCCTTGTAGGTGATGGTCCGGCTCGACAGGGACACGGGGTAGGTGTTCGTCTGCTGCTCGATGCGCTTGCGGGCCATCCACACCCTGCGCTCCAACGGCAGCCCTGACTCGTTGTCGGGTCCCGCCACGAAGATCTGCTTCATCGCCGGCATGACCGAGCTGGCCAGGTTGCCCAGACCGCCCGCCTCCGTGGGGACCTCACGCCACGCGAGCACGTGCAGACCACCGGATCGCAGGATAGCTTCAACCTCGGACTGAGCGTCCGGCTCGTCGTGCGGAAGGAAGAGGATGCCCGCGGCGTAGTGGCCGGCGGCCGGGAGCTCGACGTCCACCACGGCCCGGAAGAACTCGTCCGGGATCTGCGTCAGGATGCCGGCACCATCGCCGGAGTCCGGCTCCGCGCCCACGGCGCCTCGGTGGTCGAGGTTGTGCAAGGCGGTGAGGGCGTGTTTCACGATGTCGTGCCCGGGGGTCCCGCGTAGCGTGGCGACGAAGGCCACACCGCACGCGTCGTGTTCGTGCAACCCGTCGTACAGACCCTCGGCGCGGTGAGCCGACGGTGCCCGGTGCGGTGGCCGGGTCGGAGGTGCTGTGTTCATGATCACCATTCGGGGGTCGTCGGGCGAGGGAGGTCGTGCCGATCGGGACGACACTGACCCGAGATGCTCCACCATGATACCGAGGGCCTCGGGATAGGTGTGTCGGTGCAGCGACTTACGATGGTGGGCGTGTCTTCGCCTTCCCCTGCTCTGCGTGCTCCCCACGACCGACTGATCGTCCGCGGAGCGCGTGAACACAACCTACGGGACGTCTCGGTCGACATCCCTCGAGACGCGCTGGTGGTCTTCACCGGACTCTCCGGCAGCGGCAAGTCCTCGTTGGCTTTCGACACGATCTTCGCGGAGGGCCAGCGACGCTACGTGGAGTCCTTGTCGGCATACGCACGACAGTTCCTGGGCCAGATGGACAAGCCGGACGTGGACTTCATCGAAGGGTTGTCACCGGCGGTGTCGATCGACCAGAAGTCGACGAACCGCAACCCACGCTCGACCGTGGGCACGATCACCGAGGTCTACGACTACCTGCGGTTGCTCTTCGCTCGGGTCGGCCGCCCGCACTGTCCTACCTGCATGGAGCCGGTCGGACGACAGACTCCACAGCAGATCGTCGATCGTTTGCTGGAGTTGCCGCACGGCACCCGCTTCCAGGTGTTGGCCCCGGTGGTGCGCGCGCGCAAGGGTGAGTTCGTCGACCTGTTCGCAGAGTTGCAGACCAAGGGATTCGCCCGGGCCAGGGTGGACGGAGAAACGGTCCAGCTCGCGGAGCCACCCACGCTGGAGAAGCAGAAGAAGCACTCGATCGATGTCGTCGTCGACCGGTTGGTGGCCAAGGGCGACGAGACGGGCGCCAAACGCCGGCTCACCGACTCCGTCGAGACGGCACTGAACCTCGCCGGCGGGATCGTGGTTATCGACTTCGTCGACGTCCCCGCCACCCGGGGGGCCGGTCATGGCGAAACGGTGGCCGACGAGCCGCCCGCCTTGCCCGCCGAGCGACGCTTCTCCGAGCGGATGGCCTGCCCCAACGACCATCCGCTCTCGATGGACGAAGTCGAGCCGCGCTCGTTCTCCTTCAACAGTCCTTTTGGCGCCTGCTCGACCTGCACCGGGATCGGCGTGGAGCTGGAAGTTGACCCGGAGCTGGTGATCCACGACGAGGACGCCACCATCCTGGGGGGAGCGATCACTCCGTGGTCCAACGCCCAAGGCATCAACGACTACTACCTGCGGGTGCTCGGCGGTCTCGGCGACGACATGAAGTTCGCCCTCGACGCGCCCTGGCGCTCCCTCCCCGGCCGTGCACGAGACGCCATCCTGTTCGGCTACAAACACAAGGTCCACGTGCGGTACAAGAACCGTTTCGGCCGCGAGCGAGCGTATTCGACCGGCTTCGAAGGGGTCATCCCCTACATCAAACGCAAACACAGCGAGACGGATTCGGACAGTAGTCGCGAGCGCTACGAGGGCTACATGCGTGAGGTTCCCTGCCCGGTGTGCCACGGAGCCCGGTTGAAGCCGGAGTCACTGGCGGTGCTGATCGGCGGTCACAACATCGCCGAGGTCTGTGCCCTCCCGTTGGATCAGTGTGCGCAGTTCTTGGACGGAATCGAGTTCACCGCTCGCGAAGTGCAGATCGCCGAGCGGGTGATCAAGGAGATCTCGGCACGGATGGGTTTCCTGCTCGATGTGGGCCTTGACTATCTGTCACTGAACCGGCCTGCGGGGACCCTGTCCGGCGGCGAGGCGCAGCGCATCCGTTTGGCCACCCAGATCGGCTCCGGGCTGGTCGGTGTGCTGTACGTGCTGGACGAGCCCTCCATCGGCCTCCACCAGCGGGACAACCATCGGCTGATCGAAACCCTGACCCGACTTCGCGATCTCGGCAACACGCTGATCGTGGTGGAGCACGACGAAGACACCATCGCGGCCGCTGACTGGGTCGTTGACATCGGCCCGGGTGCTGGCGAGCACGGTGGGGAAGTCGTGCACTCCGGGGATGTCCGGGGGCTGCTGGAGCACCCGACGTCGATCACTGGCGCCTACCTCTCCGGACGCCGGAGCATCGAGATGCCCGAGAAGCGCCGCGGTCAGGACGGCCGCACCGTCAAGGTGGTCGGCGCTCGCGAGCACAACCTTGATGGCGTGACCGTGTCCTTCCCGCTGGGGAACCTCGTGGGAGTGACTGGGGTCTCCGGCTCCGGCAAGTCGACGTTGGTCAACGAAATCCTCTACAAGGTGTTGGCCAACCAGCTGAACGGTGCTCGCCAGGTGCCCGGTCGACACCGACGGGTCGAGGGTTTGGATCAGCTCGACAAGGTTGTGCACGTCGACCAGGGGCCAATCGGACGGACTCCGCGCAGTAACCCGGCGACGTACACGGGTGTGTTCGATCACGTGCGCCGTCTGTTCGCGGAGACGACGGAAGCCAAAATCCGTGGCTACCAGCCCGGCCGGTTCTCGTTCAACGTGAAAGGGGGACGGTGTGAGGCCTGCAGCGGTGACGGAACAATCAAGATCGAGATGAACTTCTTGCCGGACGTCTACGTCCCCTGCGAGGTGTGTCACGGCGCTCGCTACAACCGAGAGACCCTTGAAGTCCACTTCAAGGGCAAGACCATCGCCGACGTGTTGGACATGCCGATCGAAGAGGCTGCGGAGTTCTTCGCCGCGGTGCCGGCGATCGCTCGCCACCTGCGGACGTTGGTCGACGTGGGCCTGGGATACGTCCGCCTCGGACAATCTGCACCAACCCTGTCTGGTGGCGAGGCACAGCGCGTCAAACTGGCGTCGGAGTTGCAGAAGCGGTCCACCGGTCGCACCGTCTATGTCCTCGATGAGCCGACCACGGGTTTGCACTTCGAGGACATCCGCAAGTTGCTGGCCGTCCTGCAGGGGTTAGTGGACAAGGGCAATACGGTCATCGTGATCGAGCACAATCTCGACGTCATCAAGTCGGCGGACTGGCTGATCGACATGGGTCCCGAAGGCGGCATCGGCGGTGGGCGTGTCGTGGCCTCTGGCACCCCCGAACAGGTTGCTCGCAGCGAAAGCAGCTATACCGGGACATTCCTGGCCAACCTGTTCGAGCGCAGGCAGTTGAAGGGTGCGCGGATTGACGGTGATCGGTTCACGGACGCACCGTTGAACGGCACGCAGGTGGAACGCACGCAGTTCGAAGACGCGCAGTTCGAAGACAAGGAAGTGGCATCGTCGCTCCGGTGACGGTGTCTTGCGGTCACCACAACGAAAGCAGCACAACGAGAGCAGCGCACGTAGGACGCCGGAATCGAACGCCGGAGAAAAGACGCCCATCAAGGAGAACAGCATGAATACCGACGACCCGTCCTCGCGCACTGGCTCCGACGCGCCGCCGCCCGTGGACCCGTCGGCGTCGATCCCGACATCGGCTCCTGCGCCTCTCGCTCGTCGCGTTGTCCTTCGAGCGGGCGCTGCGTTGCCGGTGGGCATCGGTCTGACCTCACTCAGCGCTTGTGGTGATGACTCGGGATCCACCGCGTCGGAGTCCGAGGCTGGGTCCCAGGGCGGCGTCACCGCTGCCGAAGGCGATCCAGACGCGGCCGGGCAGTCCAGCGGCGACGGCGCCGGAACCGATCCGGCCGCGGGATTTCCTTCCCAAGACGTCCCGGTCGGTGGCGCCACCTACGACGAACCGTCCAACACCGTCTTCAGCCAGCCCACCGAAGGCGAGTTCCGGGCCTTCGACGCTACGTGCCCCCACAAAGGGTGCTCCGTCTCGCAGTTCAGCGACGGCAAGCTGGTCTGCCCGTGTCACGGCAGTGCCTTCGACCCAGCCACGGGTGACGTCGTCAACGGCCCGGCCACGACAGGACTCACCGTTCGCGACGTCACCGTCGAGGGTGACGATCTGGTCGTCGGTTAGACCGGCTGCGACGCCCGTGGCTGACCCCTCGACATACCGACCTGGACCCGGTGAGATCCCGACCGACCCAGGCGTCTACCGCTTCCGGGACAGCCACGGCCGAGTCATCTACGTCGGCAAGGCGAAATCGCTTCGGCCCCGGCTGAGCTCGTACTTCCAAGACCTCTCCGCGCTGCACCCTCGCACCCGCTCGATGGTCACCACCGGTGCGAGCGTCGAGTGGACCGTGGTGCGCAACGAGGTCGAGGCGTTGCAGCTCGAGTACTCCTGGATCAAGGAGTACGACCCGAGGTTCAACGTCAAATATCGCGACGATAAGTCCTACCCGTACTTGGCCGTCACCATGGGAGAGGCCTACCCCCGGGCGCAGGTGATGCGCGGCGCCAAGCGCCCGGGAACCCGCTATTTCGGCCCGTATACGCACGCCTGGGCTATCCGCGAGACCCTCGATCAGCTGCTTCGGGTCTTCCCGGTGCGCACGTGCAGCAAAGGCGTGTTCAACCGCGCCGGCCAAGTGGGCCGACCCTGCCTGTTGGGATATATCGACAAGTGCTCGGCACCCTGTGTGAACAAGGTCGACGAGCAGGAGCATCGGGAGATCGCCGAGGACTTCTGCGACTTCATGGCGGGCAACACCGGGCGGTTCGTCAAGCGACTGGAAGCCAAGATGCGTGCCGCCAGCGAAGAGTTGGACTTCGAAACCGCCGCCCGACTACGCGATGACGTGGGAGCGCTCCGCCGGGCGCTGGAGCGCTCCGCCGTTGTCTTGCCCGACGCCACGGACGCCGACGTCTTCGCCATGGCCGAGGACGAGCTCGAGGTGGCCGTGCAGGTGTTCCACGTCCGAGGCGGGCGGGTCCGTGGGCAACGAGGCTGGGTTAGCGAGAAAGGGGCAGAGGAATCCAGCGACATCGTGGAGCATCTGCTCCAGCAGGTCTACGGCGGAGAGTCGGCGGAGGCCGTGCCACGTGAGGTGCTCGTGCCGCTGTTGCCGACCGCCGGCGCGGACGTCGGCCTGTGGCTCAGTGGCCTGAGAGGCTCCACCGTCGACGTGCGCGTGCCTCAGCGCGGCGACAAGCGGGCGTTGATGCAGACCGTGGCCCGCAACGCCGAGCAGGCGTTGGCTCGACACAAGGTTGCGCGCAGCGGTGACCTGACGCTGCGCAGTCAGGCGCTGCAGAACCTGCAGGACGTGCTCGAGCTCGATGATGCACCGCTGCGCATCGAGTCCTTTGACATATCCCACGTCCAGGGCACCAACGTCGTGGGATCGATGGTGGTCTTCGAAGACGGACTGGCTCGCAAATCCGAGTATCGCCGGTTCATTGTCCGCACCGGCACGGGTGATGACACCGCTGCCATGCACGAGGTCTTGACCCGTCGCTTCAGGTACTTGGCTGGTCCCGCGCATCAGGACGATCAGGCTGACATCGATAGCAACCAGCAGGATCGGGAGGAGGACCTGTCCGGCAAACCGGCAAAGTTCGCGTACCCACCGAACCTGGTCGTCGTCGATGGTGGCTTGCCCCAGGTCAACGCCGCCCAGGCCGCGCTGTTGGACGTCGGTGTCAATGACGTTCTGGTCATCGGTCTCGCCAAGCGCCTGGAGGAGGTGTGGGTCCCCGGCCAGGACTATCCGGTGATCTTGCCTCGGACCAGCGAGGGCCTGTATCTCCTGCAGAGGGTGCGTGACGAAGCGCACCGTTTCGCCAACGCCTTCCACCGGCAACGCCGTTCCAAGGCTATGACCACCAGCGCCCTGGACGCCGTCCCCGGGTTGGGTCCTGCGCGTCAACAGCAGCTGTTGGCTCAGTTCGGGTCGGTGAAACGCGTCCGAGCGGCTACGGTCGAGGACCTACAATCCGTTTCCGGGATCGGGCCTGCGCTGGCGGAAGCCATCGCGACGGCTCTGCAGAGCGCTGAGTCTGAGCGTCCCGCGGTTAATGTGAGCACCGGTGAGGTGATCGAGTGACGAGGTTCGGCGGTGTGCAGGTGGCGTAGTGCGGTGGAGCTGGTGCAGTCGGTCTGGTAGCGAAAGGGATGCAGATGAGCGAACAAAGCACCAATACGTCGGCGTCACGGGGCGAGTTCGTGTTGTTGACCGGCATGAGCGGAGCCGGCCGGACGACGGCGGCCGACGTGCTCGAGGATCGCGGCTGGTATGTCGTGGACAATCTGCCCGCGCGCATGCTGACGTCCCTGGCCTCCGTGGTGGAAGACGACACTCATCCACGGGTCGCGGCCGTCGTGGACGTGCGAAGTCGTGATTTCGCGGCCGATTTCGATCAGGCCATGACCGACCTACGAGCCAACGGCTGGCACCCACTGATCTGCTTCTTCGACGCCTCGGAAGCGGTGTTGGTGCGTCGCTTCGATGCCGTACGCCGACCCCACCCCCTGCAGGCGGAGGGACTGCTGCTGGACGGCATACGTCAGGAGCGGCGGATGCTGGCAGATATCCGCTCCTCGGCCGAGGTGGTGGTGGATACCAGCAACTACAACGTGCACCAGTTGACCGCGGCCGTGGACGAACTGCTGGGCAGCGACGAGCAGCCGCGGCTGCGTCTGGCGGTGATGTCCTTCGGCTTCAAGTACGGCATACCGTTGGACGCCGACGTCGTGCTGGACATGCGTTTTCTGCCCAACCCGTACTGGGACCCCGAACTACGCGAGTACAACGGTCGCGACGCGCCGGTGCGCGATTTCGTGCTCTCCCGGCGTGGTGCGGTGGAGTTCATCGATCACGCCGAGGCGTTGCTGCGGACGGCGGCGCGTGGCTACCTCGGCGAAGGCCGACGACACGTCACGGTCGCGATCGGCTGCACCGGCGGCAAACACCGGTCGGTGGCCACCGTCGAAGAGCTCGTCACCAGACTGGAAGACATCGGGGGAGTCCACATCACCAGCTTCCATCGCGACCTGGGGCGCGAATGAGTGGGCCCAGGATGGTCGCCCTGGGTGGCGGCCACGGCTTGTCCGCCACCCTGCGTGCGCTTCGACACCTCACCGAGAACATCACGGCGATCGTCACGGTGGCCGACGACGGTGGCTCCAGTGGGCGGCTGCGGGAAGAGTTCGACATCTTGCCGCCAGGAGACCTGCGGATGGCGCTGGCGGCGCTGTGTGAAGACACAAGTTGGGGTCACCAGTGGTCCGCGGTGCTGCAGCACCGACTCGGTGGGACCGGGGAGCTGTCCGGTCACGCGCTCGGCAACCTGCTCCTGATGAGTTTGTGGGAGCTGAGTGACGACCCGGTGCGGGCGCTGGACCTGGCTGGTCGTCTGCTCAACATCCGCGGTCGAGTCCTACCGATGTCGACCGTCCCGTTGCACATCGAGGCGCAGGTGCTTGACGGGTCTCCCGAGTCCGGATCGGGGCAGCTACGATCCGTTGAACCTACTGCCGTCCGAGGACAGTCCTCGGTGGCCGCGGCGAAAGGCCGGGTCATGGGCGTCTCCCTGGTGCCACACGACCCGCCGGCCTGCGCCGAAGCCGTCGAGGCCATCACCGTCGCGGACTGGGTCATCTTGGGGCCCGGCTCGTGGTTCACCTCGGTGATGCCGCACCTGTTGGTGCCGGACCTACGACGCGCCTTGGAGCAGACCCCCGCACGACGCATCCTCACCCTCAACGTCGGCACGCACGACGGTGAGACGGCCGGTTTCTCGATCTCGGAACACATCGAGGCTTTGCACGCACACGCCCCTGACCTCACGTTCGACTACGTGATCGCGGACCCTCGGGTCACCGGAGCCGACGAGGCCGCATTGCGTGCGGCGTGTGCGGGGGTAGGCGCCGAGCTCGTCGTGTCCACCGTCAGCACGCAGCGTTCGGCGGGCCAACACGACACCCTCCGCTTGGCCGCCGCTTTCCGCGACGTAACCTCACACGAACCGTCCTTTCAGCAGCAGCTGGCTGCACCGGGCGTAGACCAACCACGGCTCGGGAGATGATGTCGGCGATGGCGATGACAGCGAAGGTCAAAGACGAGCTCGGTCGGCTCCCGGTCACCAAGACGTGCTGCCGCAAAGCGGAAGTGGCCACCATGCTGCGGCTCGCGGGTGGCCTGCACATCATCGGGGGCCGCATCGTGATCGAAGCGGAGCTGGACACCGCGCAGTCCGCTCGACGACTGCGCGGCTTCATCCACGAGGTATACGGCGTGCGCAGTGAAATCGTGGTGATGAGCGCGGGGGGGTTGCGCAAATCCACTCGGTATGTCGTCCGCGTCGCCAACGAGGGGGAGTCGCTCGCCCGGCAGACCGGTTTGATCGATCACCGTGGCCGACCGGTTCGCGGCCTGCCTCCACGGGTCGTGGGTGCGTCGGTGTGTGACGCCGAGGCCGCCTGGCGGGGGGCCTTTCTGGCTCGTGGCTCGATCACCGAGCCAGGTCGCTCATCCGCGATGGAAGTGACCTGCCCGGGGCCCGAGGCCGCGTTGGCCCTGGTGGGAGCAGCGCGCCGACTCGGGTTGGCCTCCAAGGCGCGGGAAGTCCGCGGGATCGATCGAGTGGTCCTGCGGGACGGTGATGCGATCGGGGCGATGCTGACGAGGTTGGGTGCGCACGACGCCGTGCTGCACTGGGAAGAACGTCGTATGCGGCGCGAAGTCCGAGCCACGGCCAACCGACTCGCCAACTTCGACGACGCTAACCTGCGTCGTTCAGCGAGGGCGGCGGTGGCCGCAGGGGCCCGAGTCCAGCGTGCCCTCGACATCCTGGGGCCCGACGTGCCGGAGCACTTGGCGGTGGCCGGACACCTCCGGCTCGAGCACAAGCAGGCCAGCCTGGAGGAACTAGGTGCTCTCGCCGACCCGCCGATGACCAAAGACGCCGTAGCGGGACGCATCCGGCGGTTGCTGGCCATGGCCGACAAGCGCGCCGAAGAAGATGGCGTCGAAGGCACCGAGGCGGGCGTCAGCTCCGAGATGTTTGATGACTGACCTCGGGTGGTCGGCCCGGCTGCCGATGACCGTACTCGTGCGGCGCCGCTCGATCCTTTAGGTTAGAGCCTGACAGCCAACCCCGAGGTGCCGCTTGGTGCCGCCGCGCTGGCCACAGCACGTGGTCCGCGACAACGACTTCACCCACCCACGACGAAAGGCAAAACCCGATGACCGTACGGGTAGGAATCAATGGATTCGGCCGCATCGGCCGCAACTTCTTCCGCGCAGTGCACGCCTCCGGCGCCGACATCGAGATTGTCGGGGTCAACGACCTCACCGACAACGCGACGCTGGCCCACTTGCTGCGCTACGACTCGATCCTGGGTCGTTTGGACGGCGAGGTCACCTCGACCGACACCGACATCAGCGTTGACGGCGTCTCGTTCAAGGCGTTTGCCGAAAAGGACCCCACGGCCTTGCCATGGGGTGAGCTCGGCGCCGACGTCGTGATCGAGTCCACCGGAATCTTCACCGACGCAACACAAGCGAAGGCGCACATCGACGCCGGCGCGAAGAAGGTCATCATCTCCGCGCCCGCCAAGAACGAGGACATCACGTTGGTGATGGGCGTCAACGACGGCGACTACGACCCCGCCTCGCACCACATCATCTCCAACGCCTCCTGCACCACGAACTGCCTGGCACCGATGGCCAAGGCCCTCCACGACGACCTCGGGATCGTCAAGGGCTTGATGACCACGATCCACGCCTACACCCAGGACCAGAACCTTCAGGATGCCCCGCACAAGGACCTTCGCCGAGCGCGGGCCGCGGCGATCAATATCGTTCCGACCACGACCGGTGCGGCCAAGGCCGTGGCGCTCGTGTTGCCGGACCTGAAGGGCAGGCTGGACGGATACGCTCTGCGCGTGCCGATCCCGACGGGTTCGGCGACCGACCTCACCTTCGAGGCCGGGCGCGAGACCACGGTCGAGGAGGTCAACCAGATCGTCAAGGCCGCCGCTGACGGAGCGATGAAGGGCATTCTGCGCTACACCGACGACCCCATCGTTTCCACCGATATCGAGACCGACCCCGCGTCGTGCATCTTCGACTCCGGCCTGACCAAGGTGCTGGGCAACCAGGTCAAGGTCGTGGGTTGGTACGACAACGAGTGGGGTTACTCCTCGCGTCTGGTCGACCTGACCACGCTCGTCGGCAAGAGCCTCTGAGGCTATGCGCACCATTGACTCACTCCCCGATCTGCGCGGCAAGAGGGTCCTGGTGCGCAGTGACCTGAACGTTCCCTTGGATGGGGCCCGGATCACCGACGACGGCCGTGTCCGCGCTTCGGTCCCCACCATTGAACGACTGACCCAGCTGGGCGCACGCGTCGTTGTGTGCGCCCACCTGGGTCGGCCCAAAGGTGAGCCAGACGCCAAATACTCCCTCCAGCCGGTGGCCGACCGGTTGGGTGAGCTGCTCGAACGCCCGGTTGCCTTCTGTCCGGAAACCGTCGGAGAGAAGGCCCAGAAGGCAGTGGCAGACTTGACCGACGGCGACGTACTCGTCCTGGAGAACCTTCGGTTCAACCCCGGTGAAACCGCCAAGGACGAGGAGTCCCGGGGTGCGTTCGCCCGCCAACTGGCTGATCTGGTCGACGCCTACGTCAGTGACGGTTTCGGAGTCGTGCACCGCAAGCAAGCCAGCGTGTACGACGTGGCCACCCTCTTGCCGCACGCCGCCGGCGGTTTGGTGCTCGACGAGGTCACCGTGATGAAGGCCCTGCGGGAAGACCCGCAGCGGCCGTATGTCGTCATCCTCGGCGGCGCTAAGGTCAGTGACAAGCTCGGCGTGATCGAGTCCTTGCTCGGCACGGCCGACCGGATTCTGGTCGGCGGAGGCATGGTGTTCACCTTCCTGAAGGCCCAAGGCTACGAAGTCGGCAACAGTCTGCTCGAGGAGGACCAGGTCGAGACCGTGCGCGGTTACCTCAAGACCGCTGCCGACACCGGGGTGCAGATCGTGCTGCCCACCGACGTCGTCGCGGCGACCGCGTTCGATGCGGACGCCGACCACGAGGTGGTGTCGGCGCAGGAAATTCCGGCCGACCGAATGGGCTTGGACATCGGCCCGGACTCGGCGCAGGCGTTCGTGGAAGCTCTCTCGGATGCCCGAACGGTGTTCTGGAACGGGCCGATGGGCGCCTTCGAAATGACTCCGTATGCGGCGGGCACTCGAGCCGTGGCCGAAGCGCTCACCGAGCGCACCCGGGACGGCGCGCTGACGGTCGTCGGCGGTGGAGACAGCGCGGCGGCCGTGCGACAGATGGGGTATGCCGACGAAGCCTTCGGCCACATTTCGACCGGCGGCGGAGCCAGTTTGGAATATCTCGAGGGCAAAGACCTTCCCGGACTCGACGTATTGGAGCAATGATGGCCTCGCGTACCCCGCTGATGGCGGGCAACTGGAAGATGAACCTGGACCACTTGCAGGCGACACACCTGGTCCAGAAGCTGGACTGGAGCCTGAAGGACGGCAAGCACGACTTCGGCGCGGTCGAAGTCGTGGTGCTGCCACCGTTCACGGACATCCGCTCGGTCCAGACCCTGGTGCAGGGTGACCAGCTCGAGCTGAAGTTCGGCGGTCAAGACCTCTCCCAGCACGACTCGGGTGCGTTCACGGGTGATATCTCCGGAGCGTTCCTGTCCAAGCTGGGTTGCTCCTACGTGGTGGTGGGCCACAGCGAGCGACGCCACCAGCACGGCGAAGACGACGCCACGGTCGCTGCCAAGGTGCAGGCCGCTTTGCGCCACGATCTTGCTCCGATCCTGTGCGTCGGCGAACCGTTGGAGGTCCGTCAGGCCGGCAACCACGTGAAGATGGTGGTGGAACAGGTGCGCGCTGCCCTCGACGGTCTCGACCCCCAGCAGGTCGCCAACGTCGTCCTGGCCTACGAGCCCGTGTGGGCCATCGGCACGGGTGAGGTGGCCACACCCGAGGACGCGCAGGAGGTGTGCGCGGCCATCCGCGCCGAAGTACGTGAGCTCGCCGGCGACGAGGTCGCGGACGGGATCCGGATCCTGTACGGAGGGTCGGTGAAGCCGAACAGCATCGCGGCGATCATGGCCGAAGCCGACGTGGACGGAGCGTTGGTAGGCGGGGCCTCCATCACCGTCGACGACTTCGCATCGATCTGTCGCTATCAGCAGCATCACGGTCAAGGGGGCTGATTGGGTTAGGCTGGCCCAGGCCGAGTGCGGCATGACGCAAACAATCTGATGGTGGTGTACGAGCGTGGATGGTGTCCGGATCTTCCTGGATGTCCTGTTGGTGTTGAGCGGGATTTTCCTGGTGTTGCTGATCTTGATGCACAAGGGTCGCGGCGGTGGCCTGTCAGACATGTTCGGAGGCGGTATGTCGAGCAGCTTGGGTGGATCATCGATCGCCGAGCGCAACCTGAACCGGATAACCATTGCGATGGCGCTGGTGTGGATCACCTCCATCGTCGGGATCGGCATCCTTCTCTGACCAACTCGTCAGAACCAGCCCTTAACCCCGAAGGAGCACCACATGGTCGGAGCCAACGCGATCAAAGGAAGTCGGGTCGGCAGCGGCCCCATGGGTGAAGCCGAGCGCGGGCTGAAAGCTCGCACGGTCACGGTGCGCTATTGGTGTGCCAACGCCCATGAGTCTGAGCCCAGTTTCGCCGACGATGACGAGGTGGAGGTCCCGGACACGTGGGACTGCCCTCGCTGTGGTCTGCCGGCTGGGCAGGATAAGGACAACCCGCCGGAAGCCATCCGCATCCAGCCGTTCAAGACGCACCTGGCCTACGTCAAGGAGCGCCGCTCCGACGTCGACGGAGCGCAACTACTGGATGAGGCGCTGCAGGCCATGCGGAACCGTGGAGTGGGCTCCGGCTCGTTGTAGTCCCTTCCCGTCTGGGTGCTACGTCCGTGTAGCCGCGTCGGTGTCGACCCGTCGACGTGGTCCCGTCTGTGTCGCTCGCGCCGGGTCCACTCACTCAGGTGGGACCGCAGGACTGCTATCGCCCGAGGCCGCAGCGTCCAGCCACCACACCGTGTCCTGTTGGCCGCGAACCCACGACGCGGGCACGTCGGGGTCATTGGAATCGGCGGCCCGGGCCACCTTCACGGCCTCGGACTTGTCGGCGCCGGCCACGATGAAGAAGACCGAGCGCGACTTCTGCAGCGCTGGCACCGTCAAGGACACCCGTAGCGGTGGGGGCTTCGGCGAGTCGGTGACCGCCACGGTGGTCGTCGCGGGGTCATCGATGGTGACTTCGTCCCGGCCGGGAAACAGCGAGGCGATATGGGTGTCCGGGCCCAACCCGAGCAGCATCACGTCGAACGTCGGCGAAGGGACGTCGCTCTTGCTCTCGATCGGTTCGGCCAGCGAAGCCAACGCAGCCGCGTAGTCCATTGAAGCCGCCGGAAGACCCGCGAGGTCGTCACGATCGTCCTTCCCGTCGGACCGGGCGCCGAGCAGGCGGTGGACGGAGGCGCTAGGCACACCCCACGAACCTAGTCCGGCATCGTCGGCCTGTTGGTCGTTGCGGTCGGCGTCGCCGCGCGGGACGAAGCGCTCATCGCCCCACCACACATGGACCTGCGACCACCATTGCGCCCCGGCGCTCGTGTGAGCCAAGGCTGCGACGACTTCGCTGCCCATTGATCCGCCGGTCAGACATACGTGCGCCACGCCCCGCTCCTCGACCGCGTGTGCCAGGACCTCCACGACGCGATCAGCGACGGCGGCGGCCAAGGCTTGCTTGTCCGCATGGACTTCGAGGCGACTGTTCTGCACGTCCGACAACCTTTCGTCCACGGCCTCCTGTAGCCGTTCCGGTGGCGGCGAGTCCATCTTCGGCGACGTCCTGTTCAACGCGCGTGACCCCAGACCGCTGGACTGGGTCTGCGCCCGCCCGGGCTTCTCCGGTGCCTCCCCGGACCGGATCGCCTCACTCTGGGTGAGCGAACGTTTGGAGACCTTCGCAAGCCCTCGGCACAGGGCCGCGGCGTATACCTGATCGGCGTCCAGTCTGCGCAACTCGGCAGCCAAGGACTCGGGTAGGCCCGGCTCCAGAAGCGCCACTTCACGTGTCGGCTGACCTGGTTGCGACAGACTCGCGACCTGACCGGCCACCCGGATGAGGTCGATGGGGCCACTGGCGCGCTGCATACGCACGCTGACCAGCCCCGTGCCCGCCGCACTACGCGCCCGAACCACAGATATGCCGAGTGCTCCACTCAACCAACCGGCCAGCAGATCCGCACTGGCACAGTCGGGCTCGGCGCTGACCGTGGCTGCTGTCACCGGCTCGTACGGCGGATAGTCCAACGTGGCGGCCAGCAGTGCGCGCCACCGAGTGATCCTGGTCCAGGTCAGGTCGGTGTCACCGCTGCGGTAGTGCTGGGCACGCCGCTTCAACTGTCGGGCGGGTTTAGCGCAGGGCGCGGCATCCGTGATCCGGCGGTGCGCCAACTGGCCCAGCGCCGAATCGGCCACGTTCGCCGGCGGCTCGCCGGGCCACCATCCGACGATGGGGGAGTCCGGCAGCAGCAACGGTGTGACTACGGCGTCGCCGTGATCGGCCAACGCTCCGTACAAGCGCAGCACCACGATTTCGCTGGCGCCGGCGTCTCCGCCGAGGCGGATCTGGGCGTCCAACCGCTGCGCTCCGCGACGGTTGCTGCGGACCACCACGATGATCCGTGCGGGGTGCTGCCGGGTGGCGTCGTTGGCGGCCGCGATGGCCTCGTCTGCGCCGGTCTCCTCGACGAGCACGAGCAGGGTCAACACCCGGCCCATCGTCATCGCGCCGACCTCGTTGCGCAGGCTGACCAGTCGCTTGCTGATGGTGCCGGTCGTGGTGCTCGGCAGGTCCACGATCACGGCAGTCTCCATTCGCGGCCGTCGGCGCGCATCATCTCGTCGGCTTCCGGGGGGCCCCAGGTCCCCGCGGGATACGCATGCGGGGGCTGCGAGCTGCGTCGCCAATGGTCGACGATCGGGTCGAGGATGCGCCAGGAAAGGTCGACCTCCTCGTGCCTGGGGAACAGCGGAGGATCGCCCAGCAGGACGTCCAGGATCAACCGTTCGTAGGCCTCCGGACTGGACTCGGTGAACGAGGCACCGTAGCCGAAGTCCATGGTCACGTCCCGGACCTCCATCTGGGATCCGGGAACCTTGGAGCCGAATCGCATGGTGACGCCCTCGTCCGGTTGCACCCGGATGACGATGGCATTGCGACCCAGGTCCTCGGTGGCGGTGCTGGTGAAGGGCAGGTGCGGTGCCCGCTTGAAGACGACCGCGATCTCGGTGACCCGTTTGCCCAGCCGCTTACCGGTGCGCAGATAGAACGGCACCCCGGCCCATCGGCGGGTGTGCACGTTGAGTTTCACTGCGGCATACGTCTCGGTGGAGGAGTCACTGCCCACCCCATCTTCGGAGAGATAACCCGGCACCTTCTCGCCGCCCTGCCAACCCTGCGTGTATCGACCGCGACACGTGGCCTCCGTGAGGTCTTCAGGCAACTGCACTGAAGCCAGCACCTTTTCTTTCTCGGTGCGCACGGCGTCGGCGTTGAAGCCGATGGGTTCCTCCATCGCGGTCAGCGCGAGCAGCTGCAAGAGGTGATTCTGGATGACGTCCTTAGCCGCCCCCACGTCGTCGTAGTAGCCGGCTCGTCCCCCGATCCCGATGTCCTCAGCCATGGTGATCTGGACGTGGTCGACGTAGTTGCTGTTCCAGATGGGCTCGAACATCTGATTTGCGAAACGCAACGCCAGCATGTTCTGCACGGTTTCTTTGCCCAGATAGTGATCAATCCGGAACACCGAGTCGGGCGGAAAGACCGACTCCACGATGTTGTTCAGCTCGCGGGCACTTTCCAGATCGTCGCCGAAGGGCTTCTCGATGACCACACGGCGCCAGGTGTCGGCCCGCGGGCTGCTGAGCCCGGAGTCTCGCAACTGCTGACAGACCGGCGCGAACCAGTCGGGCGGGATCGAAAGGTAGAAGGCGTGGTTGCCCCCGGTGCCCCGTTCCTCATCGAGCTGGTGCACCGTCTGCGCCAAGAGCGCGAAGGCGTCCGGGTCGTCGAACGCCCCGGGCACGAAGCGAAAACCTTGCGCCAAACCGCGCCAGACGTCCTCCCTGAAGGGCGTACGTGCGTGCGCCTTGACCGAGTCGTGAACCACGGCCGCGAAGTCCTCGTCGGCCCAGTCTCGACGGGCGAACCCCACCAGCGAGAAGCCGGGCGGCAGCAGGCCGCGGTTGGCGAGGTCATAGATCGCCGGCATCAGCTTCTTGCGAGCCAGGTCTCCGGTGACGCCAAACATCACCATGCTGCACGGCCCCGCGATCCGAGGAAGGCGCTTATCCTCGGGATCGCGGAGCGGGTTGGCAGGCGCGCTCAACGCGCCACCGGATGTGCGGATGGACCGCTCATTTATCGCCGGCCTTGGCCTTGTCGAGCTCGCTCTGGACCGTGTCCAACAACTCCGACCACGATTTCTCGAACTTCTCGACGCCTTCCTCTTCCAGGACCTCCACGACGTCGGCGTAGGAGACACCGACACGTTCCAGCGAGTCGAGGACCTCCTGGGCGTGCTCGTAGTTTCCCGTCACGGTGTCGCCGGTGATCTCGGCGTGGTCCTGCGCTGCGTCCATGGTCTTGGCAGGCATGGTGTTCACCGTCTGCGGGGCGACGAGATCGGTGACGTACATCGTGTCGGGGTAGTCCGGGTTCTTCACTCCAGTCGAAGCCCATAGCGGACGCTGGGCATGGGCCCCGTCGTCGGCCAGGTTCTGCCAGCGCGGGGTGGAGAAGACTTCCTCGAAGGCCTGGTAGGCCAACCGTGCGTTCGCGATGCCGGCCTTGCCGAGCAGGTCGCGCGCGTCGTCTGTGTCGAGCTTTTCCAGGCGATCATCGATCTCGGCGTCCACCCGAGACACGAAGAAGGACGCCACGGAGTGGATCCTGGACAGGTCGAGGTTGTGCTCGCGAGCCTGCTCCAGACCGGTGAGGAACGCGTTCATCACGCCTCGGTAGCGGTCCAAGGAGAAGATCAACGTCACGTTGACGCTGATGCCCTTGGCCAGCGTCTGGCTGATCGCGGGCAGTCCTTCGACGGTGGCCGGAATCTTGATCAGCACGTTCGGCCGGTCGACCGTGTCCCACAAGCGCTGAGCCATCTCCACGGTCGCCTCAGTGTCGGCGGCCATCCGCGGGTCGACTTCGATCGAGACCCGACCATCGACGCCATCCGTGCGCTCGAACACGGGGTGCAAGATGTCGCAGGCGTCGCGGACGTCTTCGGTGGTGATGGTGAATACCGTCTTCTCGACGTCTGCGTCTTCGGCCGCCAGGTCCTTGATCTGGTCGGTGTACGACTCACCGTCCGCCAGTGCGGCCGCGAAAATACTCGGGTTGGTGGTGACGCCGACGACATGCTTGTCGTCGAGCAGGCTCTGCAGTTCACCTTCTTTGATCATCGGCCGGTTCAGGTCGTCCAACCAGATGGAGACTCCGGCTTCGGAGAGCTGCTTGAGACGGTCGGTGGAGGTGATCGTGTCCTGGGTCATAGCGTCCTGAGTCATAGCGTCCTCACTTCTGGGTTGCGTCGCTGGAATGGGTTCCACCAGATGCGGCATCGCCCGTGGGATGAGCTTCGTCGGTCTTCTCGGTGGGGGTGCTCTGGGTCGGGCCCTCGTCCGCCGCTGCGGCCTGCACCGAGTCGTATGCGGCCTGAGTGACGGCTTCGGCGGTGATTCCGAACTCCTGATACAGCCGTTCGTAGTCGGCGGACGCCCCGAAGTGGTCGATGCTGACCATGCGCCCGGCGTCCCCAACCACCTCGCGCCACCCCTGGGCCACGCCCGCCTCGACGCTGACCCGGGCCCGAACGGCTGGAGGCAGGACCTCTTCACGATAGGCCTGGTCCTGCTCGTCGAACCACTCACGACACGGCATCGACACCACGCGGGTCGGCACCCCGTCGGCTTGCAGCGTCTCGCGGGCCTGCAGCGCCAACTGCACCTCGGACCCGGTGCCCACCAGAATCACCTGAAGGTCGCCGCCTTCGGCGTCGGCCAACACGTATCCGCCTCGGGCCGTGCCCTCGGCCGAAGCGTAGACCGTGCGGTCCAACGTGGGGACGTTCTGTCGCGTGAGCGCGAGCGCGCTGGGGTGATCCACCGTCTCGAGCACGGTGCGCCAGGCCACCGCAGTTTCGTTGGCGTCGGCGGGCCGCACGACATCCAGGCCGGGGATCGCTCGCAGCGAGGCCAGCTGCTCAATGGGTTGGTGCGTCGGTCCGTCTTCCCCGAGGCCAATGCTGTCGTGCGTCCACACGTACACGGTGGGCAACTGCTGAAGGGAGGCCAACCGCACGGCTGGGCGCATGTAGTCGGAGAAGATCAGGAAGGTGCCGCCGTAGGGCCTGGTCAAGCCCTCCAGAGCGATGCCGTTCAAGATCATCCCCATGCCGTGCTCACGGATGCCGAAGTGCAAAGTCCGGCCGTACTCGTTGCCGGGGAACTTCTTCGTCGCCTTGCCGCTCGGCACAAAACTGGGGACGTCATCCATGGTCGTATTGTTCGAGCCGGCCAGATCCGCCGACCCACCCCACAGTTCCGGCATGACGTCCGCAAGCGCGGTGAGCACCGACCCAGACGCCTTGCGGGTGGCCACGCCCTTCTCGTCGGCCTCGAAGGACGGAATGGCCTCCGCCAACCCTTCGGGCAGCTCCTTGGCGAGGAGTCGGTCCAAGAGCTGGGCGCCTTCGGGGTTGGCTTCACGCCAGGCGTCGTAGCCCTCCTGCCATTCGGCACGTGCCTCCTGACCCCGCTCGATGGCCTTGCGGGTGTGCGAAAGAACCTGGGACTCCTCGGGGAAATGAACCTCCGGGTCGAACCCCAAGAGCTCCTTGGTCGCCGCCACCTCGTCGGCGCCGAGCGCCGAACCGTGCGCGCCACCGGTGTCTCGAGCCTCCGGTGCGGGCCACGCGATGATGGTCCGCAACACGATCAGGGTCGGCTTGTCGGTGCGCTGCTTGCTGGCCTCCAGGGCGGCATACAGCGCATCGACGTCTTCGGTGTAGGGCTCCTGCTGACGCCAGTCCACGGTCTCGACGTGCCACCCGTAGGCCTCGTACCGCTTGCCCACGTCCTCAGAGAACGAAATGTCGGTGTCGTCCTCGATGGAGATGTAGTTCTGGTCGTAGATCAGCGTGAGGTTCGACAGCTCCTGGTGCCCGGCCAGTGAGCAGGCCTCGCTGCGGACACCCTCCCTCATGTCTCCGTCGGAGGCGATGACCCACACGTGGTGGTCGAACGGCGAGGTGCCCGCCGCCGCGTCGGGGTCCAACATCCCTCGCTGACGACGCTGCGCCATCGCCATGCCGACGGCTGAAGCGAGCCCGGAGCCCAGGGGTCCGGTGGTGATCTCCACGCCGGTGGTGTGGTGCACCTCAGGGTGCCCTGGAGTCTTGGAGCCCCAGGTGCGCAGCGACTTGAGATCCGCCATCTCGAGTCCGTAGCCAGTTTGGTAGAGCTGAATGTACTGCGTCAGGCTCGAGTGACCGCACGAAAGCACGAAGCGATCGCGTCCCAGCCAGCTGGGCTCGGACGGGTCGTGCCGCATCACGTTCTGATAGAGCAGGTATGCCAACGGCGCCAGGCTCATCGCCGTGCCGGGGTGGCCGCTGCCACATTCCTCGACGGCGTCGGCGGCCAAGACGCGAATAGTGTCGACGGCTCGTACGTCCTCGTCGGTCCAGCCCGCCTTTTCGGCCACCGGATAGGCCAAATCGCTGCTACGTCCGGACGTGAAGGAGTTGCTGTGCTGGGTCACGAAGGGCTCCTCGCCTGAGAGAATGTGTGTGCCGGTGTGATGGCGAACCCTTCGACCCTAACGCCGAAGGGGCCACCGGCGCAGCCCGGCTAGCCGAGTACGATCTACCTCAACGCTGCGTGAGAGCGCTCCGAACCATCCGCGGAAAGGCTTTTGTGACAACCCTGGACGCCCGACCGGCCCACTCGGGCGCGGCCCGTTCCTGGCGGACGGTGGTCGCGGACTACGTGTCACTGACCAAGCCGCGGATCATTGAGCTGCTACTGGTGACGACGTTCCCGGTGATGTTCCTGGCCGAACGCGGCATTCCCTCACTGTGGCTGATCGTGGCCACCATGGTGGGTGGGGTCTTGGCGGCGGCTTCGGCCAACGCGCTGAACTGTTATCTCGACCGGGACATCGACGCCCAGATGGATCGCACCGCTCACCGACCTTTGGTCACGGGGGCCATCTCCCCGCGCAACGCGGCGATCTTCGGGTCGGTTCTCGGCGTGGCTGCGGTGGCGTGGCTGGCCACGGTGGTGAACGTCATCAGCGCCATGCTCGCCTTCGGTGCCATCGCCCTGTATGTCGTCTTCTATACGTTGTTGTTGAAGCGCCGGACCTCCCAGAACATCGTGTGGGGCGGCGTCGCCGGCTGTATGCCGGTCCTGATCGGGTGGTCCGCTGTGACCGGCTCGCTCGCGTGGCCAGCGCTCATCCTCTTTCTCGTGGTCTTCTTCTGGACTCCGCCGCACTACTGGCCGCTGTCCATGCGCTTCAAGGAGGACTACGCCAAAGCGGGGGTGCCGATGCTGCCTGTCGTGGCTCAGGACACGGCAGTCGGACGTCAGATCGTGATCTACGCGTGGGTCACCGTGGCCACGTCGCTGGTCCTGGTGCCGGTCGCCCCGATGGGATGGCTGTATGCCGTCACGGCCTCGATCGCCGGCGCCACCTTCATCGTGGAGTCGCATCGACTGCTCGGGCGCGCCAAGCGAGGCATCTCCGGACCGGCGCTGGGGGCGATGAGGTTGTTCCACTTCTCCATTAGCTACCTGACGCTGGTGTTCCTCGCGGTTGCGGTCGACCCGCTGCTCTACTTCGCCCTCTGAGCGAGGCTGCAGTGGGGGCCCGCGGCGATGCGCCGCAGCCTCGTGCTCTTCGCACGCTCAGCTGTGAGTCGCGGTGGACGCGAGCCGGACGTCGACCGGGCGGATCTCGGACTCGTCCGCGCGGGCCCCGGTACGAGCCACCACGGCCCAGACGCCCCAGGTGAGGGTCGCGGTCAGCAGGCAGGCACCGAGCATGTGCAGGGATACCAGGGGCACGGGGACCCCGGTTGCGTACTGCACGTAGCCCAGGACTCCTTGGGCGAGCGACACCGCCAACACCAGCCGCCATGGCCGGCGAGCGTGGATCGTCTGGGTGACCAGAGAGGTGGACACGACCATGGCCACGACCAGCCCCACGAAGAGCATGACCGAGTCCGCGTGCAACCAGGCGACCGTCCGCGGGTCGAAGCCGAATCGGGCCGGTTGGTCGGCGTCTCCGGAGTGGGGTCCGGACCCGGTCACGATCGTGCCCAGGACCACGACCAAGGCCCCCACGGCCCCGGTCGCCACGCCGAGCCAGCGGACGACAGGAGGGACGGGTTCACCCGCGGCCGCTGCCGAGCGACGGTGCGTCAGCAGGAGCAGGGTGCTGACCACGATGAGGACGGTGGAGATCAAGAAGTGGGCCATCACGGTCGCCGGGTTCAGCTCCATGTTCACCGTGATCCCACCGAGCACCCCCTGGGCCAACGTGCCCAGCAGCACCACGCCGGCGAGCACCAGCATCAGCCGGCGCCCCGAGGCCCGGGCCCAGCGCCACACCGCAAACACCACTGCCACGGCCACGATGCCGACCACGATGCCGATCATCCGGTTGCCGAACTCGATGTAGGGGTGGATGCCGTCTTCTGGCCGAAAGGTCGGAGTGTATGAACCCGGCTCGCACTGCGGCCACGTGGAGCAGCCCAAACCGCTGCCCGTCAACCGGACCAACCCCCCGGTCACCACGATCAGGATCTGCACCCCGAGGTTGACCGGAAGGAGCCAGCGAAGCGCAGTCGATCCAAACAGCGAAGGTGGTCGGTTCACTCCCTCATCGTACGAGCGCCGGCTGCACGCTCGCAGGCCCGGTGTCAGTCGGACCAGCGCAGCCGGGCCGCGGCGAGTGCGCCGATCGCTACCGTCCAGACCGAAAGGACGACGACAGGTAGTAGCGGCACCGGGTCCACGCCGAGCAAGCTCACCCGCAGTCCCTCGCCCAAGGCACCGGGAGGGGTCAGTCTCAGCACCGAGGCAAGCGTCTCGGGGAGCACATCGAGGGGAAACAGCAGGCCACACCCCAAGAAGACGATCCAGGCCAGATTGGCGAAGGCCAGGACGGCCTCTGCGCGCAGGGTGCCCCCCAGCAGCGCGGCGAGGGCCACGAAGGCGGCGCAGCCCAGCACGATCACCAGCACCGCCGCGGGTATGCCGACCGGCACCGGCCGCCACCCCAGTGCCAGCCCGAGACCCCCCAGCACGGCGCATTGAAGGGTCACCACGACCAGGACGGCGCCACCTTTGGAGATCAGAAGCCCGGATCGGCCCAGGGGAGTGGTCCCAAGCAGCCGCAACACGCCATACCGCCGCTCGTAGGCCAAGACGATGGCCTGGCCGGTGAACGCGGTGGACACCACGGCAAGCGCCAAGACTCCAGGCACCGCCAGTGACGCCGCCCCTGCCACCGTGTCCGTCACCGTGCCTGCGGATCCTGATCCCAGCTCGGTGGCGTATGCCGGCCGCACGGTGACCAGGACCACGAGCGCGATTATCGGCAGGATGATCGACACCAACAGCTGCTCGCCGTTGCTGAGCAGGCTGCGCACCTCGAAGGTGCTTTGGGCGACCAGACGTTGGGCCAGCGGTGCCGGGCCGCTCATCGGGCCTCGTCGTCGGTCAGCGTGAAGTAGCGCTCCTCCAGGCTGGCCCCGGCACAGATCTCGGCCACCGAGCCGTCGGCGACCACGTGGCCGTGGGCCATGATCACGACTGTGTCGGCGAGCCGTTCGGCTTCCTCGAAGGCGTGCGTGCTCAACACCACCGCAGCACCGTCCTCAGCTGCCGACCGGACCACCCGGTGGGTCACCCGCCGGGCGTGCGGGTCCAAACCTGCGCTCGGTTCGTCGAGGAACAACACCTGCGGGCGGCCGACCAGCGCCGCGGCCAGGGCCAGGCGCCGGCGTTGGCCCCCGGAACACCGGCGGACCGGGGTGGTTGCGAATTCGTCGATGCCCAGGAGGTGGCACAGATCGTCCACCGGCCACGGGTCGGCATACAGGCGAGCGAGGTGGGTGACCAAGGCGCGCGGGCGCACCGCCTGGGGGAGCCCGCCGTCCTGCAGCATGACCCCTACCCGCGATCGGTGGGCCGCTTCGGCGTGCCAGGGATCGGTCTCCAGCACAGTGATCGTGCCCGAGTCCGGCTGCTGCAGGCCCGTCGCCAACTCCATGGAGGTGGATTTGCCGGCCCCGTTGGGCCCGAGGACACACGTCACCGAACCTGCCGCGGCCGACCAGGACACGCCGTCGAGAGCCTGTACTGAGCCGAAGGCGCGACCGACGTCGGTGAACTCGACCGCTGATCCCCGGGCGGGCGCCGGGGACGGGGTCGGGGTGGTCACCTGCACACGATATGTCCGCTGCGGCCGGGAACAATGGTGAGGCATGCCTACGTTGGCACAAGTGTGCAAATAGGTAACACTGATGTGGTGTTTTTGGCTGAGGGCGTCCCGGAGGGCGCGGTGACCACCGAGTCCCGCACCCGGGACCAGGTGCGCCGTGCCGTGGGCACCCGTGGGCCGGTGACCGCTCGAGCGCTGGCTGACCTGCTCGCCCTCACCCCGGCCGCAGTACGCCGACACCTGGACGCCTTGGCTGAAGACGACGCGATCATCGAGTACGAGGTCGCGGGCGCGACCCGCCGAGGGCGAGGTCGACCCGCCCGTTCCTACGTGTTGACCGACCGGGGGCAGGCGCAGCTCAGCAACTCCTACGAGGACATCGCCACGGCCGCACTGTCCTACTTGGCCGACCGAGCGGGCCCCGGAGCGGTCGCCGACTTTTCCAAGGACCAGATGACGTCGCTGGCGGCTCGCCTCAAACCAGCCGTCGACGCGGCGGGCGACGACGTGACGGCCAGGACCGAAGCACTGTCCCAGGGGCTGTCGGAGCAAGGATTCGCCGCCAGTGTGCGACCGGTCGGTCAGGGCACCGGTTTTGCCGGGTTGCAGCTGTGTCAGGGTCATTGCCCGGTGCAGCACATCGCCGCGTCCTTCCCGCAGCTGTGCGACGCGGAGACCGACGTCATCTCGGACCTGCTGGGCGTGCACGTGCAGCGCTTGGCTACCTTGGCCGGTGGGGCGCACGTCTGCACCACCTTCGTCCCTACTCCTGTGCCGCAACCCCCCACGACTTCACACACTCTCACCGACATCACCACCGACGAAAGGCCTGTGCGATGAGTACCAATATCGAAGAGCGCAACCCGGGACTCAAAGACCTGGGCACCTACGAGTACGGCTGGTCGGACAGCGACGCGGCCGGTGCCTCGGCCAAGCGTGGCTTGAGCGAGGAGGTCGTCGCCGACATCTCCCGGCGCAAGTCCGAGCCGCAGTGGATGCTGGACCTGCGGATGAAGGGGCTGAAGCTGTTCGGCAAGAAGCCCATGCCCACCTGGGGCAGTGACCTCAGCGGGATCGACTTCGACAACATCAAGTACTTCGTGAAGTCGACCGAGAAGCAGGCGACCACCTGGGACGAGCTGCCCGAGGACATCAAGAACACCTACGACCGTCTCGGCATCCCCGAGGCCGAGAAGCAACGCCTCGTGGGCGGTGTGGCCGCGCAGTACGAGTCCGAGGTCGTCTACCACCAGATCCGTGAGGACCTGGAGGAGCAGGGCGTCCTGTTCATCGACACCGACACGGCCCTGCGCGAGCACGAGGACCTGTTCCGCGAATACTTCGCCTCCGTCATTCCGGTGGGTGACAACAAGTTCGCCGCACTGAACACCTCCGTATGGAGTGGTGGCTCGTTCATCTACGTCCCGCCGGGCGTGCACGTCGACATCCCGCTGCAGGCCTACTTCCGGATCAACAC
>JBASAZ010000191.1:0-13711 GCA_049650845.1 Ornithinimicrobium sp. | reverse complement strand
GTGACCCGGTTCGGTCCCAGACTGCCAAGGGTCTACCTGCGCGGATCTGCCGATGCCGATGCCGATGCCGATGCCGACGACGTACGCGTGAGCGATGATCGATAACCATCGCGATACGACGCCGCTGACCCGCAGTGCGCAGGCCGTGGCCGACGACGGAGTCCAACTGCACGTCGAGATCGATGAGCCGGTGGAGGCGGCTGTCGATCAGGGCGACGCGACCGTGGTGTTGTGTCACGGATACACCCTGGACCGGCGGTCGTGGACCTTTCAGCGGGAGGCGTGCGTGGCGGCCGGTTATCGCGTGTTGGCCTGGGATCAGCGCGGCCACGGCAAATCCGGCAAGGGCGAAGCCGGTCACTACACGATCGACCAGCTGGGCCGGGATCTGGCCAGCGTGCTGGTGCAGTGCGTGCCGGCAGGCCCCGTCGTGCTCGTCGGGCACTCCATGGGGGGAATGGCGATCATGGCGCTGGCCGACTCGCATCCAGGCGTCGTGGCCGACCGGGTGGTCGCGGTGGGGTTCATCAGCAGCAGCAGCGGCGATATGGAGGGTGTGACCTGGGGCCTGGGCGCTCGACTGGGGACGTGGGTCAACGGTCTGGGCCCGCGGTTGGCTACCCGCGCGGCGCCATACCAAGCGCGGCTGCAAGCGCTGTGGAACCGTATGCCGTGGCTCGGCAACGAGATGGTCGCTGCCTCATCGTTCGGCTCTGCCGTCTCGCGATCGACGGCGCAACTGACGGAGCGCATGATGGTCGAGACCGACTTCGAAGTCATCTCGGACTTCGCTCCGACGTTGCAGGAGCACGACAAGAAGTCCGTCATCCCGGCCTTTGCCGGTGTCCCGGCGCTCGTCCTGGTGGGCGATCGTGATGTCCTGACCCCCGCGGACCGAAGTGCTGCGCTCGCCGCCCATCTGCCGTTTGCCGAGCACGTCGTGGTGACTCGTGCAGGGCACAACATCATGCTCGAGCATCCCGAGCTGATCAGTGACTACATCCTGCGGCTCGTGCGGCGAGCCGAGAGTGGAGGACACCCGCACGCAAGGGCAGGGCGAGTGCGAAGCACCGATGTGCGTCCAGGGCGAGGCCGACGGGCGCTGACCCTCGGGGCACCGGCATGAGGACGTGGACCGGGAGCTTGCCGTCGGCAGATGCCGCTCACCACTGCGGACGGGCCCTCGGCGCCATCGTGCGTGCTGGCGATCTCATCATTCTGGATGGCCCCCTGGGTGCCGGCAAGACCACGTTGACTCAAGGCATCGGGCACGGCCTAGGCGTGCGTGGGCCGATCACCTCACCGACGTTCGTCATCGCACGAGTCCACCCCTCGCTCGTCAACGGGCCGAAGTTGGTGCATGTCGACGCCTACCGACTGGCCGACCACGCAGAGCTGGATGACCTGGATCTGGACACGGACCTCGACCAGGCGGTCACTGTGGTCGAATGGGGGGCCGGCCTGGCGGAAAACCTGGGGGAGAGTCGGTTGGAGATCGTGCTGCGCAGAACCGCTGCCGACCACGCGGTGACAGGTCCTGAGGATCCCGGCGATGAGATGAGGACGATTCAGGTGCGATCGGTCGGCCCCGCCTGGCCCCCTGAGCGTGACCTGGGCGCCCTGTCCTCGTGGGGTGAGGTGGACCATGGCCCCTGACCTGGACCACGGGCTCGTGCCCGGACGAATCCTGGTGGTCTGCACAGGCAACATCTGTCGCTCGCCCTTCGTTGAGCACCTCCTGCGCGACGAGCTCGATCGCGCCTGGGGGAGAGGTCGGATCGTGGTCAGCAGCGCCGGCACGCAGGGGCTCGTCGGGCAACCCATGAACGCCGAGTCGGCTGCTCACCTGGCTGATCTGGCCGGCACCGCCAACGGTTTTCGGGCCCGACGGCTTAGCCCGCAGGACCTGTTGGCTGCGGACCTGGTCATCACCGCGACCCGGGTGCATCGATCCGCGGCGGTGCGGATGTCGCCGGCGGTGCTGCGCCGGAGCGCGACGCTGGCTGAAGTGGCGCTGGCGCGGGAGGTGGTGCCGTCCATCGCCGTCGAGGAGCCGAACGTGTCGGCGTGGTTGCGCACCGTGTCGGCGGCCGTGGTGGCTCATCGCCCGGCGCTGGTCGATCGAGCGCCTGCAGACCTCGACCTGGAGGACCCCTACGGGCGGGAGCCCGCGGCGCACGCACGGATGGCTGCCCAGGTGCGAGCGTGGATGCCGTCCGTGGCGGCGGTGCTCAGCCCGACCGAGGCCGCCGCGCCCAGACCGTCGGGACCCAGCTGAGTCTCACCACGACGATCGCCTGGATGGCTGAGCGTTCAAGCGGCCCGAGGTCCCACGAGTCGACGCGTCCGGGCGCCCGTTGGTTGTCCGACTCGACCCACACCGCACCGTCGGCCTCGAAGTGGGTCAACCGCTTCACGGCCCACGGACGGGGTCGCCCGGCGGCATCGGCCGGCAGGGCGACGACGACCAGTTGGCCAGGCTGAGCCGGCGCGGCATACCGGATGATCACCAGCTGCC
The DNA here is from genome assembly GCA_049650845.1 of Ornithinimicrobium sp. Classification (GTDB taxonomy): domain Bacteria; phylum Actinomycetota; class Actinomycetes; order Actinomycetales; family Dermatophilaceae; genus Ornithinicoccus. The sequence continues at coordinate 11,193 of JBASAZ010000191.1, read as the reverse complement.
CGTCCCGCAGAGTGGGCTCCATCGAGTGTCCGGCGACTCGGGCCACGCCATAACGAGTGCGGGACACTGCGAACAACGATCAGCTGCGGGGGTGGTCGGGTCGATGCACGTGGTCGGGGATATGGTCGAGCATGTGGTCGCTCACGCCACCATCCTCCGGGTCCTCGGTGACTCGTCGCAGGAAGTCACGGGTCCGCTGGTGCTGCGGATTGACCAGTACCTCGGACGGCGGTCCGTCCTCCACCACGACCCCGTCGTCCATGAACACCACTTCGTCGGCCACTTCGCGCGCGAACGACATTTCGTGGGTCACCACGATCATCGTCATCCCGGACTCGGCCAGATCACGCATGACCGCGAGCACGTCACCGACCAGCTCGGGGTCCAGCGCCGAGGTCGGCTCGTCGAAGAGCATCAGCTTGGGCGACATAGCCAGCGCACGAGCGATCGCGACCCGTTGCTGTTGCCCGCCGGACAACTGGTTGGGATACGCCGAGGGCTTGTCGGATAGGCCGACCTGGTCCAACAGGTCGAGGGCTTCCTTGCGCACGCTCGAGCGTTTGCGGCCCTGCACGATGACCGGCGCTTCGCAGATGTTGTCGAGGACTGTCTTGTGCGGGAAGAGGTTGAACTTCTGGAACACCATGCCGATGTCGCGACGCTGCGCGGCGATCCGCTTGTCGGGCAACTGATGGAGTTTGCCGTTCTTGTCTTCGTAGCCCATCAGGTCGCCGTCGACGTAGATGCGGCCTCCGTCGAGGGACTCGAGCTGGTTGATGCAGCGCAGGAAGGTCGTCTTGCCCGAGCCCGAGGGGCCCAGCAGCGTGACCACCTGGCCCTTATGGACGGACAGGTCGATGCCCTTGAGGACATGGTTGTCGCCGAACGACTTGGTGGTGTTGACTGCGGACACCAGGGGCTCACTCATGCCGGATCCTTGGGGGTGAGGTCGATCTCGGTGGGTGCGCTGATCCGGGCGCCGTATCCCCGGTTGAAGCGCTTCTCCAGGAAGTGCTGGCCGACCATTAAGACGCTGCCAACAATGAGATACCACAGGCAGGCGGCCGTCAGCACGGGAACGATCTTGAAGGTTCGTGCGCCAATGGCCGTGAGCTGGAAGAACAGCTCGTTCGTGACCGGGATGCCGAGCAGGAGCGAGGTGTCCTTGACCATCGACATGAGCTCGTTGCCGGTGGGGGGAACGATGACCCGCATGGCCTGGGGCAGGACGATCCGTCGCATCGTCTTCGACGGGGTCATGCCGAGTGCCTGGGCTGCCTCACGTTGACCGTCGTCGACCGAGGTGATGCCGGCCCGGGCGATCTCGGCCATATAGGCCGCCTCGCTGAGGCCCAAACCGATCGCTCCGCCGGTCACGCCGATGAACACCGCGTTGGCATCCAGGGTGAGGAAGCGCAGGTCGCCATCAAGACCCGTGAGGTCGAAAAACACGTAGTCGAAGGGCACCCCTAGGTCCAGGCCTGACTGGAACAACACTCCCAGGGAGCCCATGATCGTCAGCAGGACCAGCCGAGGGACGCCGCGGAAGAACCAGATAAACGCGAACGCGACATAGCTCAGCACGGGGTTCGGGGAGAGTCGCATCACCGCCAGGGTCACGCCAACCGTGACGCCGATGAGCATCGCGAGCACGGTGACCCACAGGGTGCCGATCAAGAGGCCCTTCAGGACGGGCTCCGCGGTCATGACCTCGAGGACGAAGGACCACTGGAAGGCCTCGTTGGTGAGCAACATGTTGACGAACATCGCCACCAAGACGGCAATGAGCGCGACGGCAACCCACCGCCCGGGATGGCGCACCGGGACAGCATCGATCATGCCCGGACGCTGTGTGCCGGGCGGTGGGTTGCTGCTCACGGGTTGACTGCGAAGTCGTTGATCGCGCCGTCGGTCTGGCCCCACGTCTCCAGTGCCGCCTCGTATCCACCGTCCTCGCTGAGGGTGGTCAACGCCATCTGGATCGCCTCGGCCAGCTCGGGGCTGTCCATCGGGATGACGTAACCGTACGGCGCCGCGTCGTAGACGTCACCGACCGTCTCGATCTGCCCGCCGACCTGTTGCACGGCATACGACACCACGGGGGAGTCGGCCAGCATCGCGTCGGTCTTGCCGGACACCAGTGCCGAGGTGGCCTGGTCCTGACCGTCGTACTGCTGCACGGTCATCGGGTTGCCTTCGTCCGCACACGCCTTCACCTTCGGCGGCAGGTCTTCCAGGTCCTGGACGGTGTTGGCTTGCACCGCGACGGCCAAACCGCATGGCGCGTCCGGGTCGACGTTCTTGGGATTGCCCGACGCCACGGCCCACTGGGTCCCGGCGTTGAAGTAGCTCACCATATTCACTTCGAGCTTGCGGTCCTCGTTGATGGTGAAACTGGACACGCCGACATCATATTTGTTGCTGTTCACGCCGGCGATAATGGTGCCGAAGTCGGCGCTTTGGTATTCAGTCTCCAGGCCGAGTTCCTCTGCGACAGAATCAAAGAGGTCGATATCCATCCCGATAATGGTTTCCCCGTCGTCGGCGAAGAACTCGTTCGGTGCATACGACGCGTCGGTGCCTACGCGTAGCGTTCCGCTGTCCCGGATGTCTTGAGGGACCATTGCTGCAGCTTCGCTCATCGGGCCGCCCTCAGAGGCGGTGGCGGAGTCCTGAGCGCCGCCGTCGGCAGCCGGATCCGTGGCGTCCCCGGTCTCGGAGCCACAGGCTGCCAGGGTGAGAGTGAGTGCAGCGAGGGAGGCCGTGGTGGCCAGCCACGGAGTGGGGCGGTGGATCATGGGGTGCCTTTCGATCTGTAGGGCGGTAGGTGTCCATCGTGCCACTGCCCAGCACGATCGGCGGCGACCTTTACCATTTCTTGACCTTCGTAGATCCCGTTGCGGCAGTGCGTATGAGCCAGGTCACAGGGCGGCTCAGACGCTAATAGACACACGCTGGGTGGACTCAGTGCACTCTTATGTCTACAGTAAGTAAAGAATTGGTCAAGAGCACTGGGGAAATGCACGTCCAGGGTAGCTACCTTCTACGACACCAGGCAGGAACGGAATGACAACTACTCTTGAGCCGAAGGCGCAGGGGGCGGCCAGAGATTCATTGGTCGGCGCAGTCGAAAAGAAAAGAGCAACAACGCATTTCGTGTTGCCTCCAGCCTTTACCGTGGGGTCGACCGAGTCCAGTCCGCGGCAGAGCCGACCACACCGGGCTCGGCGATACTTGCAGGGTTATCTGCACACTTTGCGACTGCTTGACCTTGTCGCCGTAACCCTTGCAGTAACCGCAGCACACCTCGGCCGTTTCGGTCTCGAAGATCGCTCCATCCAGCTGACGGACAATCCGGGGGCAGTGGCCTACTGGGCGGTTTCCGTGATGTTGGTGCTTAGCTGGCTGGCCATGCTGCACGTCCAGGATGCCTACGACGGGAGATTGAGCGGGCACGGCATCCAGGAATACCGTGCCGTGTTCGGTGCGTCCATGCAGTTGTTCTCCGTGCTGGCCATGGTTTCTTTCGCCCTCCGCCTGGATTTCGCACGCGGCTTCGTGATGATCGCGTTCCCGTTGGGGACGGTGCTGCTGCTGGCGGGGCGTTGGGTCGCCCGGCGGTGGCTCGTGCGTCAGCGCATCCGCGGGTACCTCTCGGATCGGGTGCTGCTGGTTGGCGATCGTGCTGACCTTTCCTCACTGATCAGCGCGTTGCACCGCACCCCGAGCGCGGGATACAACGTGGTCGGAGCCTGCATCGACGACGCCCCCGGCGCCACGATAGGCGGAGTTGACGTGGTCGGGGGCAGCGCGGACGCGGTGATCCAGGCGTTGGACATGGATATCGATGTCGTCGCCGTGTCCTCCTCTTCCGCGCTGGGCAGCGAAGGGCTGCGCCGGCTGGGTTGGGCCCTCGAGGGCACCGACATCGACCTCGTCGTGGCACCGGGGATCATGGATGTTGCCGGGCCCCGAGTCAAGACTCGTCCGGTCCAAGGCCTGCCGCTGCTTCACGTCGAAGCCCCCACGTTCGTCGGGCCGCGGCTGGTCTTCAAGCGGACCCTCGACCGGTTAGGCGCGGCGATAGGCATCATCTGCACGGCACCGGTTCTGGGTTTGTTGGCGCTCCTGATCTTTGTCGAGGACCGCGGGCCGGTATTCTTCAGCCAGGAACGTATTGGGCGTGACGGACGGCCCTTCAAGCTGTGGAAGTTCCGCAGCATGGCGATCGACGCCGAAGCGCGTTTGGCTGAGCTGATGGAAAGCAACGAGGGCTCGGGGCCGTTGTTCAAACTTAAGGACGACCCGCGGGTCACACGTATTGGTGCGATCCTTCGTAAGTACAGCCTCGACGAATTGCCGCAGCTCATGAATGTCGTTCGCGGCGACATGTCCCTGGTTGGCCCCAGGCCGCCGCTGCCGCGCGAGGTCGCCGAGTACGAAGACGACACCCACCGACGTTTGTTGGTCAAGCCGGGAATGACCGGACTGTGGCAGATCAGCGGCCGCAGCGACTTGTCCTGGGAAGAAGCGGTTCGACTGGATCTCTACTACGTGGAGAACTGGAACCCGCTGTTGGACCTCATGATTCTGTGGCGCACCGTGCAGGTCGTGGCTAAGCCGGACAGGGTCGGTGCCTACTGAAGGCACCGAGCGACAAGTAGGGTCTGCGGGGTGAGCTCGCAGACCTCGAAACCCTCCCCAGGCCCCCAGCGCAGCGTCGTAGACGTCGCCTACCTCGGGCCTCGCGGAACCTTTACCGAGCAGGCGGTGCGGTCCCTGACCGGACAAGGGGCTGTGACGGAGTCGGCGGTCACCGTGAACGGGGCTCTCGCGATGGTCCGCGAGGGACGCGCTGCCACGGCCATCGTGCCGTTCGAAAACTCCGTCGAGGGCTCGGTTTCCGTCACGTTGGACGAGCTGATCCATGGCGAACCGCTGGTCATCGTGGCCGAAACTCACGTGAGTGTGCGCTTCGCAGTGTTGGCGTCGGCGACGATGGACCTGGATCGGATCCGTCGCCTGGCCACTCATCCCCACGCGGCCGCGCAAACGAGAGCGTGGGTGTCCACGCACCTGCCGGACGCCGAAGTCCTCCCCGAGACCTCGACCGCCAGAGCGGCGGAGCTGGTCGCTACTGGCCACTACGACGGCGCCATCGCCGCACCACTGGCCGCTGCGCAGTTCGACCTGGCCGTGCTCGCCGACGACATCGCCGACCGATCCGGTGCGGTCACCCGGTTTGTGCAGCTGGCGCTCCCCGGTCCGCCGCCAGTCAGCACCGGTGCCGACACCACCACCCTCGTCGCGTTTCTCACCCACAATCACCCTGGCGCCCTGCTGGAGCTCCTCGAGCAGTTCTCCGCACGCGGCGTGGACCTGAACCGGCTGGAGAGTCGCCCGACCGGTGAGGCACTGGGCCAATACTGCTTCGCGATCGAGGCAAACGCGCACATCAGCGAGCCTCGGATGGCCGAGGCGCTCGCCGGACTACACCGCTCGTGCGCTCAAGTCCGCTATCTGGGCAGCTACCCGCGGGCCGACGGCCTGCCGTATCCGGTCCCGGGCCCAGCCCGAGCGGCGGCCTACGACAGCGCACGCACGTGGGTGGCCTCGCTGACCACCTGATATGCGCGCACGCTCGGGTGTCCCGCGATCTGCGCAGGCAGCCGGCGGGGACGGGACTCGATAGCCGCTCGATCAGGCGTCGAGCTTGAGCCAGTCCTGCCATCCGTAATGAAGCACGAGCCACGCGATGAGCCCGTATCCGGCCTGGCCCGGGTGGGTGCCGTCGCCAGCGGCCAGATCGGACAACCATTGGTCGTGATGCTCCAGTGGGCGGAAACAATCGACGAAGGGCACACCACGTCGCTCACAGACGTCGGCTTGGGCCACCGACAGCGCAGCCAGACGAGCGTTGAGCTCGCCGTCCAGGGTCGGTGCCGGGCCCACGACGAAGGTGGCAATCCCGGATGTGCTGGCCTCATCCAAGATGTTGGCCAAGTTGAGACGCGATCGAGCCGTGCTCACTCCCGTTGCGATGTCCCGGGCCCCCACGGCGACGACGAGCCTGCGCTCAGCGCGTCCCTGCCACCGAGAGGCGCATTCGGTGCGCCAACGGTGCATTGCATCGGCGCTCGAGTCGTCGCGCACGCCCAGGTTGTATGCCGTCAGATCCGCGTCGTGCGTCGAGGTCCGGCCCACCACTCGAGACACCCAGCCCAGTGCTTTCGGGTCCCCGTATCCCGCGACGAAGCCGTCTCCCACAAAACACAGTCCGATGTCTCGCGGGCCCTCACTGACCCCGAACTCCGCGCTGGGAGTGAACTCCACAGCCGATTCCTGCGATCGCGGTGCCACTGATGCTGCCTCTCTGTGTGTGCCGTGCGGTGAACCCTGCTGACCCTAGTGCCACGCCGGGGCGTGGGCGGTGCTCAACCGCCCGATTCGCCTGACTGCACGCCGGGGAGGTCCTTGTGCCACGACTGTGTCACGTACTTCGTCGTCCAACCCAATGAGGTGTACAGGCCGTCGGCGCCGGTGGGGGAGTCGGCGTCCACCTCGAGGCCCACCCGATCGCGACCGCGCGCCGCGGCATCGGCGATCACCGCGTGCAACAGGGCTTTGGCTACGCCGCGGCCACGGGCGTTCTGACCGACACCGATGTAGTCGACGTAGGACCCGTCCGGTTGCGGGTTGCCCTCGTCGTCGAGGTGACCCGTGGTCGTCGTCGCCACCAGCGCCCCGGCGGCCGCGCCGTCAACGGTGGCGATCCACCAGTGGTCCCATCGGTGTCCGGGATCTTCCCGCAACCGTCCGACGAACTCCTCGAACGTCTCGCGGTAGGAGTTGAAGTGGTCGGCGAAGGACGTCTCGAGCACGTCGTGGACGTCTCGCAGGTCCTGTTCCTGCGGCATACCGGCCGGGTGCTCGCGTCGCACTCGGCGCACCACCACGCCTTCGCGCGGATCGGGCAGGCTGTGGGCTTCGTCCGGCTCGACCGGACGTGACATCTGCCACCAGTGTCGCACCAGCTCGAAGCCTGCCTCGGTCAGCCACCGTTGCTGTCGCTCGTCCTCCTTGAAGGCACCCGAGTCCATGTGCGAATCACCGATGTCGCGAGCGGCGTTGATCTGCCGGGAGAAGTGTTCGGCGAGGCCGAACGCGTAGCTCGCGACCGAATCGGCAGGGCGGTCCGGCAGTGTCGGGTCGATGGTGACCCCCACCAACACGCGACCGGCTGCTCGGTCATGGCAGTTGATCCAGGCTCGGGCTACTCCGTCGTCGTCCCGGACCAGCATGTGTGTCCGGGTGCGCGCCCCACGACCCGTGACCTCAGCGGCCACGTTCTCGCTATCAGCGCCGGGAAAGCCGCGCGCCTCGCGTTCGTGTCGACGCAGGAGGCGCGTCAGATCCTCAAGGTCGGTTTCGCTCGGGGTGTATGCCGTCCAGCCTGGCGGTAGGTCCGGCAGGCCCGCCGGCGCGGGGGGGTGATCAGACTCCGAGGATGTGGCCGAACTCACCGATCGAACGCTGCCTTGAGCAGTTCGGCCTGCTCCACGGCGTGCACCTTGGCCGACCCGGCGGCCGGCGAGGCCGCAGCGGCTCGGGAGATGAGGTCGATCTGTCGCCGCTCCCCGTGATGGGCCAGGGCGTCCGACAGGTTGAGGGCCATGAACGGCCAGGCACCTTGGTTCTTCGGCTCGTTCTGCACCCAGCGCACCTGCGCGTGGGGGTAGTCGCTGAGAAGCGAAGCCAACGGCTTGGCCGGGGTTGGATACAGCTGCTCGACCCCGAGGATGACGACCTTCTCGTCTTCGCGCTTCGCGCGTTCCTCGCGCAGATCATGAACCAGTTTGGAGGAGGCCAACAGCACAACCTCGACGGCATCGCCGTCAACGTCGCTCGCCTGTCGATCAGCCAGCACCGGCTCGAAGACTCCGCTGGTGAAGTCCGCCGGATCGCTACTCGCGGACTTCTGGCGGAGCATGCCCTTGGGCGTGAACACGATCAGCGGCTTGCGGGGGCGAGCGTGGGCCTGGCGGCGCAGAAGGTGGAAGTACGAGGCCGGCGTGGAGGGGTAGGCCACCACCATGTTGTCCTCGGCACACATCTGCAGGAAGCGCTCAATCCGCGCCGAGGAGTGGTCCGGGCCTTGACCTTCGTAACCGTGGGGGAGCAACAGCACCACCGAGGAGTTCTGTCCCCACTTCTGCTCCGAGGAAGAGATGAACTCATCGACGATCGTCTGTGCTCCGTTGACGAAGTCCCCGAACTGGGCCTCCCACATCACCAGGGCGTCGGGCCGTTCGACCGAGTAGCCGTATTCGAAGCCCATCGCGGCGAACTCACTGAGCAGCGAGTCGTAGATCCAGAACTTCGCCTGGTTATCGGACAAGTGCTGAAGCGGTCCCCACTCCTCGGCGTTGCGCTTGTCGGTCAACACGGCATGGCGCTGCACGAACGTGCCACGACGCGAGTCCTGGCCCGACAAGCGCACCGGGATGCCCTCCATCAGCAGCGATCCGATGGCCAGCAGTTCGCCCATCGCCCAGTCGGCACCGCCGGAGCGCGTCATCTCATGGCGACGCTCCATCAGCTGGGCCAACTTGGGGTGCACGGTGAATCCCTCAGGCGTATTGATGAAGGAGTCACCGATGTGCTCCAAACGCTCCTTACTGATGGCGCTGGTGAAGACCGAACCACGCGTCTTGGAATCCTGCTGTTGGGCGTTCGGGCGCTCGAGACCCGACTCGGAGGTGCTGTCCTTCAGCGCGGCCTTGGTCTCGGTGAAGACCTGCTCGAGCTGGCGCTGATAGTCCCGCAGCGCTGCCTCGGCGTCGTCGACCGTGATGTCACCGCGGCCGATGAGTGATTCGGTGTAGAGCTTGCGAACCGAGCGCGTGTTCTCGATCAGCTCATACATCAGCGGCTGGGTCATGGAAGGGTCGTCACCCTCGTTATGGCCTCGCCGCCGGTAGCAGACCATGTCGATGATGACGTCCTTCTTGAAGTCCTTCCGGAACTCATACGCCAGCTCCGCGACACGGACGCAGGCCTCGGGATCATCGCCGTTGACGTGGAAGATCGGCGCCTGGACCATCCGGGCGACGTCGGTGCAGTAGACCGAGGAGCGCGACTGCATCGGGCTGGTGGTGAAGCCGACCTGGTTGTTGATGATCACGTGGATCGTTCCCCCGGTGCGGTATCCCCGCAGTTGGGACAGGTTCAGGGTCTCGGCCACCACGCCCTGACCGGCGAAGGCAGCGTCACCGTGCATCAGCACAGGAAGGACGCTGAAGGTGTCACCGGGCAGGTTGATGCGGTCCTGCTTGGCCCGGACGATTCCCTCCAACACGGGGTTCACGGCTTCGAGGTGAGAAGGGTTGGCCGCGAGGTAGACCCCGGTCTTCTTGCCGCCTTCGGTGGTGAACTCGCCTTCCGTGCCGAGGTGATATTTCACGTCCCCGGAGCCCTGCACGGACTTGGGGTCCTGCTTGCCTTCGAACTCGCGGAAGATCTGCCCGTAGGACTTGCCGGCGAGGTTGGCCAGAACGTTCAGGCGCCCCCGGTGCGGCATACCGATGCACACCTCGTCGAGGCCGTCTTCGGCCGCGGCGTTCAGAATGCGGTCCATCAGCGCGATGACGGATTCGCCGCCTTCGAGGCTGAACCGTTTCTGACCCACGAACTTGGTCTGCAGGAACGTCTCGAAGGCCTCCGCGGCATTGAGTCGTCGCAAGATGCGCAGCTGCTCATCGGGCGAGGCCTTCTGATAGGGGATCTCGATGCGCTTCTGGATCCACTCCCGTTGGGCGGGATCCTGGATGTGCATGTACTCAATGCCCACGGTGCGGCAGTAGGAGTCGCGCAAGATCCCCAGGATGCGCCGCAAGGTGAGGCGTGGCTTGCCCCCGAAGCCGCCAGTGGCAAAGTCGCGCTCCAAATCCCACAGGGTCAGACCGTGGTTGGTGATGTCGAGGTCGTAATGCTCACGTTGACGGTATTCCAAGGGGTCGGTGTCGGCCATCAGGTGACCGCGCACCCGGTAGGCATGGATCAGCTCTTGGACTCGGGAGGCTTTGGAGACGTCGTCCTCGTGCGAGGCGGAGACATCCGAGGACCACGGGATGGCGTGATAGGGGATGCGAAGTGAGGTGAAGATGTCGTCGTAGAAGCCGTCCTGGCCCATCAGCAGGGCCGACATGATCTTCAGGAACTCACCGGACTGAGCGCCCTGGATGATCCGGTGGTCGTAGGTGGAGGTCAGGGTCAGCACCTTGCTGACCGCGTTGTCGGCGATCCGGGCTGCGCTGGCGCCCTGCCATTCGGCGGGATAGTCCAGTGCGCCGACGCCGACGATCGCCCCTTGGCCCTGCATCAGGCGTGGCACCGAATGGACCGTCCCGATGCCGCCGGGATTGGTCAGCGACACCGAGATGCCCTGGAAGTCGGTAATCGTGAGCTTGCCGTCGCGAGCCTTGCGAACCACGTCCTCGTATGCCGCCCAGAAGTTGTGGAAGTCCATCCCCTCACAACTCTTGATCCCGGGCACCAGGAGCTGACGGGTGCCGTCAGGCTTCGGCACGTCGATCGCCAGTCCGATGTTGATATGCGACGGTCGCACCAACACGGGCTTGCCGTCCTGCTCGGCAAAGCCGTTGTTCATCTCCGGCATGGCCTCCAAGGCCTTGACCATCGCGTATCCGATGAGGTGAGTGAACGAGACCTTGCCGCCCCGGCTGCGCGCCAGGTGGTTGTTGATCACGGTCCGGTTATCGATGAGCAGCTTGGCCGGGAGTGAGCGCACACTGGTCGCGGTCGGCACCGCCAGGCTGGCTTCCATATTGGACACGACCCGCGCGGTAGCCCCACGCAACGGGGTGACTTGAGCTTCGTCCTGGGGGGCGATGGTCTTGCGCGCCGGGGCGTCCCGCGGGGTGGGCGAGGAGCCCTTGCCGCCGCCACTCGCGGCTTTGGCGGCAGGCTTGTCCGAAGACGTGCCGGACGACGTGGGCTCGGCCTTCTTAGCCTCGGCGCGACCCGAGGACGCCCCCTCGGGCTTCGGGCCCGATGCCGATGCGTCCTTGGCTCCCCCCGAAGTGTTGTCGGCGGCCTTCTGCCCGCCTGAGTCGGCGCGGGACTCGCGCTTGGTGGCCGTCTGCTTGGTGGCCGTCTGCTTGGTGGCCGGCG
>JBASAZ010000190.1:0-3705 GCA_049650845.1 Ornithinimicrobium sp. | reverse complement strand
TCGGCTCACTGGTCCTGCGCTGGCTGTCACGGGCAGATCTCTTCACGAACTCACTCCCAATCGCGTTCGTCAGAGTCTAGTGAAAGGTCAGCAGATGGCCAAGAAGTGCTAAAGCGCCGGCCTATCGACTGCGTAGTCAGCTCAGACTCGGACGGATCCGGCGGTTGGGGTGCGGGTGGGGAAGGCAAAGAGCCAGTCGACCGGCGGCCAGCGGTGGCGGGAATGAGAAGTAGCGACACCGGCCACGAGCGCGATCGTAAAAGCGGCCACGAATATCCCTCTGCCCGAACTGAATCCGAGATAAAGGGCAGTTTCCACCACAAGCCATTCCACCGCGTAGTGGACCACATAGAAGATCAGCGAATTGCGGCCCACGTACTCGAACGCTCCCAGGGCTCGAGTCCTGCGGTAGTGACCGGACAGGGTTTGTACGAGCACCACGAGGGCCAACGGACCCACCACGTAGGCGGCGGAGTAGCGCACTCCGTGACCGGCCACCGCCAGCGCGCTGCACACGACCACGCTCACGAGACACCCCAGCAGCAGGAGCCGACGGGTGCGATCGGGTATGTCGAATCGGACCGAGCGCGTGATAGCAGCGTGACCGAGCATGAAGAAGAACAGCAAGAACGAGAATCGCGACAATCGGGCGAAGTCGGGAAGGACGACCGAGGCGGCCAGCGCGAGAACGGCAACCAGCAGCGGGTCCAGCCCTAGCCGGTTGCAGACCCAACCTATGACGTAGTAGGCGAGGATGAACCACAGGAACCACAAGAAGGTCGGCGATACGAACGGGATCTGGATGAGTGCCTGCGTGCTCACCCCGGTCGTGGCGGCGAGCGTGATGACTGACCACACCACATACGGCCAGCCAATATTGCGTAGTTTGCCCGCCGCGAACTGCTGCCACGGCTTGACCAGGGAGCGTTGCAGCAGCAACCCGGACAGATACATGAGCAACGGCATGCGATACGGAGACATGGCATCAGCAAGAATCGCCAGCTCAACGGGGATAGGTACACCGTTGATCACCAGCATCGCCGTGGCGTGATCCAGCAACACCAGCAAGATGGCGGCCCCCCGCGCTGCATCCATCCAGACGAGACGGCGTTCAGCCATGAGACGTGCTCCCCTCGGCATCAGGCAGGTCCGCGCACATACCGCTTAGGGTCACGGATTCCCCAGCGGCGAGTCAGGTCACTCTAACCGGTCTCCACGGGGTCGCTGGTGCGCGAGCGTCGCCAGACCGAAAGCACGAAGAGCAAGAAGCCGACTCCGAGCAGGAACTCCATTGGCTCCTGGAAGTTCGCCGGACCCGTGGCTAAGATTTCCCGGCCGGGGGCTGCGCGCGCCACGAGCGGGCCGATGTAGTCGGCGTAGATGTAGTAGGCGCAGACCGGCAGGAACCACCAGAAGAGCTCCCGGCCGGGCGCGTACACGTAGACCGGCCGGAGCCAGCTCACTCTGCTGGCCACAGCCCTACCCACCCCAATGCCCCACAGTCCGATCGCGATGTAGGCGCCCTCCAGCGCCAGGCGCCCCAGCAGATTGTGCAGGTTGGCCTCACTTTGCAGATTGTTCTCGACCAAGGCCTCCGGGCCGGCGAAGCCGAAGATGCGTTGTCCCCAGCTGATCTCCTCTCCGGCGATGAAGACGAAGCCCAGGGTCAAGGCCACGTAGGCGATCCCGCGCAGGCGGAGCCCTTGGCGTAGCCAACGCCATGCGAGGATCCCGGCCACCGGGGCCGCGCACGCATAGGCCACGAAGGTGGCCCATTCGTAGGCGCTGTCCTCAGCGGTGCTCCACAGGTATCCCTGCCGGTAGACCAGATACAGCACCAGCTGGGCGAACACCAGGGCAATCGGTAGCCAGGACAAGATGCCCAGACGGGGGGAAACCTTTACGTTTTCTTTGCCGCGAATCTGCTTGCTGTACATCTTGCCGACCGTACACCCGGAACGCCTCCTGTGGTAAAGGAATGGGTCAGTGAAGGCGTAGTCCCAAGACCATCTTGTCCGCGCGAAACGCCTCGGCGTACCGGGCTCGGCATTCGATGCCGCGCAAACGTGCTAGCGCCGCAAAGGTTTCCGCGTCCCACCAGTCGTGCGCACGCTGAGAGACGTAGTGCTCCTGGAGGAGCTCACTCTTTGTGTGCAACCCCTCCTGCGTCAGCGGGAGGTAGAGGTTCGGCTGCAGCGAGCCCAGATCGCCGTCCCACTTCGGAATCTCGTAGTGCAGGATCAGATGGTCCCGGAACGCCGTAGGCGTCAAAGCGCCGAGCAACGCATGGTCCTGATGGGCATCGTGTGGATGTGGCGCCAGCACGAGATCCCACGGGTGCGCAGCAAGACTCGCCAGGTGGTTTTTGATCGTGTCGAAGTGGGCCGGAAGCCGACCGTCCGGAAGGGCCGCCAGCTCGATCGAGGTGTCGGGTCCCGCGAACGCGGTCAGCGATGCCCGACATTCCGCTGCCCGCTGGGGGGTGGAGGTGGCGACAAAGGCATGGAGCTGCATACCCGAAGGTCGAGCGTGCAACTCCAGAATCAGCCCACCGGAGCCGATCTCGATATCGTCGCAATGGGCACCGATGGCGAGGACCCGGATCGGCCCCCGCGCGGGCAACAGCAGATCGATCATCGTTCCTTGGTTTCCACAGCCGGCGGACGCACATCGACGTCATCGCGCGCTCGCCACGTCACACCGGCTCCCTGCTGCCTCCAGACCTCCCAGGGCGCGGTGTGCTGTCGAGCAATGCGGTCCAGGCTGACGCGTTCCTTGACGGTGTCCGCCGGTAGCCAGAACCCGTCGTAGGCATAGCTCGTCACCTTTCCGGCCGCGGCGAGAGCGGTGAGCGTGTCTCCGACCAGGTCGGCCCCGGGGTCGAGATGGCTGAGGAGCTCCCGGCGGAAGACGAAATAGCCTCCGTTCTCCCGGAGCGGCAGGTCGGCCACCGATTGAATGTGCGCGACGCGTCCGTCGGGGCCGTTGTGCACCACGTGGAAAGACGACTGCGGTGGAACCGCGAGGAGCGAGGCGACGGCATCGGTGGCCGCGAAGTGCTCGAGCATGTCATCCAGTGGGGCGTCGGTCAGCACGTCGGCGTAGTTGGCGAGAAACACGGGATCGTCGTCGAGGTAACCCGCAACCTGCCGTAACCGCTCGCCGATGGGCGTATTGAGCCCCGTGTTGCAGAACGTGATTTTCCAGTCGGCGATGTCGGTGCTCAGCGGGCGGGCCTGCCCGCCCTCGAGAACGAAATCGTTGGACCGGGTCTCCTCGTAGTCCAGGAAGTACCGGGTGATATGCCGAGCGCCGTAGCCCATGCACAAGATGAACTCGGTGTGCCCGAAGTGCGCGTAGTAACGCATCACATGCCAGATGAGCGGTCGATCCCCGACCAGGGCCATCGGCTTCGGGACGTCCTCGACCCCCTCCCGCATCCGCATCCCGTAGCCCCCACAAAAGAGCACTACCTTCACGGATTCCCCGATCTGAGACGACGGTGACCGTCGCTGACGAAGAGGAATCTCGGTCTTGGCGAGCTGCGCCCTCGGACAACGGCATCGTCGTTCATCGGACGTAGGCCGAGAGGTCGTCTTTGACGGTGGAGTTGATGGCGGTGTCGCCGCCGAGCACGACGATGCGTTGGGGGCGCAGGGTGTCCAGGGCGCTTTGGGTGACGTCGGGGATGGTGCCGGGTCGGAC
>JBASAZ010000189.1:0-1700 GCA_049650845.1 Ornithinimicrobium sp. | reverse complement strand
GTGTTGCTCAGCCTAGGAGCGGGAGTGTTGTCCGCGGCCTTCATCGTGGCCGACTTCAACCCCCTGGAGACCATCTCGTTGACGTGGACCGCCTTCTCCGAGATCTTCTGGGTCTCGGGTGATAACGGCGGTGAGCTCAACACCACCTACGTCTTCATCCTGATCTTCACCCTGACCCTCGGGATGATCACCGCTCTCATCTTGATGGCCGGGGGCAGTTCGGCGTTTTCGGACTGGGCCATCCAGCGGATCAAGACCCGCCGCGGTGCTCAGCTCTTGGGGGCGATCCTGGGCGTGGTCATCTTCATCGACGACTACTTCAACGCCTTGGCCGTGGGGCAGGTGGCCCGGCCGGTCACGGACCGCCACCACGTCGCGCGGGCCAAGCTGGCGTACCTGATCGACTCCACCTCGGCTCCCGTGGCGGTGCTGGCGCCGTTCAGCAGCTGGGGAGCCAGCATCATCGGGATCATGACGCCGCTGGTTGCGGCGTCAGCGCTGACGGTCAGCGAGGTGGAGGCGTTCTTGACCGCGGCGAGCATGAACTACTACGCCATCGCCGCCATCATCACCGTCTTCCTCGTGGTCGCCCTGCAGCTGGACCTCGGGCCGATGCGCAAGGAAGAGACCCGGGCGGTCGCCGAGGGAAAGACCTTTGACGCCTCGTTGGCCATCCCCGGTGAGCTCGACGAGGACCTGCCGGTCCACCAGCCAGGCGCGATGCGGGCGTTGATCGTCCCGTTCGTGGCCTTGGTGGTGGGTGTCCTGGGTGGGATCGTCTACACCGGATACACCGGGGCCGAGGAGCCGAGTTGGGCACCGTTGGACATCATGGCCGCCACCGACGTGACGCAGGCGCTGATCTACGGCGCGGTGCTGGGCTTCGGGACCGCGTTGTACTACTACGTCCGCTACACCCTGAACAACCCGAAGTTCAGTGCCTCCACCTTGGGACGCGGACTCATCGAGGGCATCAAGTCGATGCTGCCGGCCGTGTATATCTTGCTGCTGGCCTGGATGTTGGGCTCGCTGATCTCCCTGTTGGGCACCGGAGACTACCTCGGCGGCTTGGTCGAGAGCGCGCAGATGGAGCCGCAGTGGCTGATCCCCGTGATGTTCGTGATGGCGGGCGCGATGGCCTTCTCCACCGGCACCTCGTGGGGCTCGTTCGGCATCCTGCTGCCGATCGCCGGCGACATCATGAACTCGATCAACGAGCCCGACCTGCTGCTGGCGGCCTTCGGCGCGGTGCTGGCCGGTGCGGTCTTCGGCGACCACTGCTCGCCCATCTCGGACACCACGATCTTGTCGTCCACCGGGGCCAGTTGCAACGTCATCACCCACGTCATCACCCAGTTGCCGTATGCCCTCGCCGGGGCCAGCGCCGCGCTGTCGGGGTATGTCGTGTTGGCCCTGAGTGGCAGTGGGGTGCTGGGGTTGGTCACCGTCGTTGCGGTGCTGCTCGCGTTGGCCCTGTTGGCCAAGATGATGTTCCCCCTGGTGCAGGACACCGTGGATGACCCGGCGCCGGTGCACAGCAGCGCCGGCTGATCCGGTGTCGCCTTCGGGGCCAGTAGCCTGAGCGGATGAACGATCTGCATACCGAATCAGGCCTGCCGCTGAAGACCGTCTACGACGCGGACGACCTGGCCGGGTTCGATCCGGAGCAGTCGCTGGGCGGGCCGGGAGAGTATCCCTAC
>JBASAZ010000188.1:0-1513 GCA_049650845.1 Ornithinimicrobium sp. | reverse complement strand
CTCCCAGCTCTCAAACCGGTCTTGGCGTTGAACTGAAGCCGTGCCACCTAGGTCGAATCCTCAGATGTCGAGGTGATCGCCTTGGCTCCAGGAGAAGATGGCGCGTTCCACGTACGTCGACACGCTGGCAGCGACGTCGGTTGACGGGTCCAGCAACCATTGCAGCCCAACCCCGTCCAGCACGGCGGTCATGAGCCGCACCTCGATCTCGATCCTGGCGTTGCTCATGGCGGCGACCTCGCCCTGGTGTACGGCCTCGCGCAGGTGTCCGGCGAGAGTCTCGAGGTTTTCGGCATAGCGCTGCGCAATGAACGCATGCGCGGGGTGCGTTGGGCTTGATGCCTCGGCGGCAATCGTGGTGAACAGCTCGAGCAGGCCACGGTTGTCTTGGTGAGCGGCCATCACCTCGGGCAGGCGTCGGAAGTAGTCCAACCCGCTGACGTCGGCGAGGCCGTCAGCGACGGTCCGCCGGTCCCACTCCTTTAGCACTGCTGTCAGCAGACCTTCCTTGCTGCCGAAGTGCTGGATCAGGCTCGCGTGAGAGACGCCCGCCTTGTCGGCGATGGTGCGGATCGAGCCGCCCGTGTAGCCGTGCTCGGCGAAGACGTCCACTGCCACAGCGATGAGCTGCTCGCGACGACGGATCCCTGTCTTGTATGGGCCTCGCGGAGGCTTCACCATCGCGGTCTCGTTCTTCGCAGGCTCGGGCATGCTCGCCATCTTTTCAGGTTTGGACGAATACTAACCGATCGGTTATATTTGGCTGGACCACGACGCAGCAAAACCGCCTCATCAGAAGCAGGCAGAGGGACAGCACAATTCGACTCACCCGCGGCTGCGCGCAACCGGCTACCTCAACGACCTCGCCCGCATTCAGGCCTGCTGGCGCCAACCACCACCGCGGACTGCGGAAGAAGGATGCACTTATGAGGACGAATGACGCACCACCGGCAGCGCCGACGGGCACGGAGTCAGGGCGGGTGACTGCGGCCCGGCGGGCCACAGCGGTCGCGTTCCTAGGCACTGGGTTCGTGTTCGCCAGCTGGGTCAGCCGCCTGCCGCAGATCCGAACCGAGCTGCAGCTGAGCGCGGCTGACCTGGGGTTTGTGCTGCTGGCGCTGGCCGGCGGGTCGTTGCTAGCACTGCCTGCCGTTGCCGGCCTGATTCCTCGATTGGGTACCCGCACGGTGGTCTCGGTGATGGCCGTGGTCACCGGCGGCGCCCTGACGCTCATCGGGGTGGGCTACCGGTTCGGGACCGCACCGGTCGTCTTGGGGTTGTTCCTTTTGGGGTTCGGCTTGGCCGCCTGGAACGTGGCCATGAACGTGCAGGGCGCGCTGGTGGAGCGGCACGCCCGGCGGGCAATCATGTCGCGCTTCCACGCCGGCTTCAGCGTCGCCACCGTGGGCAGTGCCCTCCTTGGAACGGGGCTGATCGCCATCGGTGCGTCCGTGACGGTCCACCTGGTCGCCATCGCCATAGCTGTGGCAGTCACCGTCGTGGTCGCGGCTCG
>JBASAZ010000187.1:0-7244 GCA_049650845.1 Ornithinimicrobium sp. | reverse complement strand
CCCGCACCCGATGACCCCCGACCGCAACAACGAAAGGTATCTCTGTGACCCGGATTCTGGTGGTCGAGGACGAAGAGTCGTTCTCCGACCCGCTGTCCTATCTGCTCGGCAAGGAGGGTTACGACGTCGCCGTGGCCGCGACCGGACCCGCCGGCGTCGCGGAGTTCGACCGCAACGGCGCCGACCTGGTCCTGCTCGACCTGATGTTGCCCGGCCTGAGCGGGGTGGACGTATGCCGCGCGCTGCGGACCCGATCCTCGGTCCCCGTGATCATGTTGACGGCCAAGGACAGCGAGGTGGACAAGGTGGTCGGCCTGGAGATCGGCGCCGACGACTACGTCACCAAGCCCTACTCCGCGCGCGAGCTGTTGGCCCGGATCAAGGCGGTGTTGCGCCGCCACGCCGAGCCCGAGGAGCTGGTCCCGACCAGCATCACGGGTGGTCCGGTGCGGATGGACGTCGAGCGCCATCAGGTCACGGTCTCCGGGGAGAAGGTGACGCTGCCGCTCAAGGAGTTCGAGCTTCTGGAGATGCTGCTGCGCAACGCCGGACGGGTGATGACCCGCGGGCAGCTCATCGACCGGGTCTGGGGCAGCGACTACGTCGGCGACACCAAGACCCTGGACGTTCACGTGAAGCGACTACGGGCCAAGGTCGAGCCCGACCCCGCCCATCCGAAGCACATCTTGACCGTGCGCGGACTGGGCTACAAGTTCGAGGAGAACTGACCAGTCGTCCGACCGCGGCCAGCCCGCGGCTACGTGCTGCGGCCGAACGGCGGCTACGTGCCTTGGTTGGCGACCGCGGTGATCGCCTCGGCCGCGGCGTCCGCATCGAGATAACGGCCCCCGCGCTGCACCGGGGCGAAGTCGGCGTCGAGCTCATAGACCAACGGGATCCCCGTCGGGATGTTGAGGCCGGCGATGTCCTCGTCGCTGATGCCGTCCAGGTGCTTGACCAGGGCTCGCAGGCTGTTGCCGTGGGCGGCCACCAGCACCACGTGGCCCTCGGCCAAGTCCGGCACGATCGAGGACTCCCAGTAGGGCAGCATCCGGTCGATGACGTCCTTGAGACACTCGGTCGCCGGGAGGTCATCGCCCAGCTCGGCATACCTCGGGTCGCCGGCTTGGGAAAACTCCGCGTCGGTCTCGATCGGCGGAGGTGGGGTGTCGAAGGACCGACGCCACAACATGAACTGCTCTTCGCCGTACTTGTCCCGCGTAGCCGCCTTGTCCAGCCCCTGGAGCGCTCCGTAGTGCCGCTCGTTGAGCCGCCAGGAGCGCCGCACCGGGATCCAGTGACGGTCGGCGACATCGAGCGTCGCGTTCGCCGTGCTGATCGCGCGGCGCAGCAGCGACGTATGCAGCACATCCGGCAGCAACCCCTCCTCGACCAGCAGGTGCCCCCCTCGCAGCGCCTCCTCACGACCCTTGTCGGACAGGTCGACGTCCACCCAGCCCGTGAACAGGTTCTTGGCGTTCCACTCACTCTCCCCGTGTCGCAACAAGATCAGCGTGTATGCCGCGTTGTCCGCCTGCGTCGTCATGTCCGGCAGTCTAGTCAGACCGCCCCGACCCCGGCCCGCTCAGTTGTCGCACTATTACGTAGATTGCTCGCCGAAAACCGTTGACAAGCAGTGTGACCCAGGCCACATTGAGAGCCTGCTCGGGGCACAATCGACCGCTGGGTTCGACGACAGGGCAGGGGAATTCAGGGAGGCACTCTCATGGCACGACCACGCGTTGTCCGCCGGTTGGTGGGCTCGTTCGCTGCGGTTGCCCTGGTGGCCACACCGGCCGCCGCGCAGGCCCTGCAACCGCTCTCGGCAGGCGCACCAGCGGCCACGGTGCCTGCGCAGGCTGACACGACCAGCAGGATCGAGGCCGCGGGGGTCGATGACTACCCGACGCCGGAGCCGGAAACGTTCGACTGCACCGACGTGATCGGGGTCCCCAGCGAGTGCGGCACGGTCGCGTTTCCGCTGGACTACGACGAGCCGACGGGGGCCACGACCGAGGTCGCCTACCTCCGCCTTCCGGCGACGGATCCGGAGAACAAGATCGGCACCCTGTTCCTGAACCCAGGCGGTCCCGGCGGATCTGGCGTCGAGATCGCGTCGTTCGCGCCGTTCTTCCTCTCGCCGACGCTGCTCAGGAATTTCGACGTCATCGGAATGGACCCACGGGGGGTCAACTTCAGTGACAATGTCCGATGCTTCAAGAACATCGGCGAGCAAGCGAGGGCGTTGAAGGGTCTGTACGTCCCCTTTCCCACGACCACGCGGCAGACCCATGCCTATCTGACGTCGTCCGTCAGGTTTGCCCGGGCATGTTCCTCCACCGGCAAGCCACTGTCCGCCCATATGTCGACGGCTAACGTCGCTCGGGACATGGACGTGATGCGCCGCGTCGTCGGTGACGAACAGCTGACGTATCTGGGCTTCTCCTACGGAAGCTACCTGGGCAACGTCTACGCCAACCTGTTCCCCGACCGCGTGCGGGCCGTGACGATCGACGGCGTGCTGGACCCGGTCGCCTGGGCCGGCACACCGGCGACCCAAGGCACACCGGTCACCGCGCGCCTCCGCTCCGGGGAGGGCGGCACGAAGGCCATCAACGAGATTCTGCGGCTGTGCGAAAAGAAGGGACCTGACTACTGCATGTTCGCCAGCAAGGGGGACCCTGCGGACAACTACGACAAGATCATGCGTGAGATCAAGAAGAATCCCATCGAGTTCGTCGATGAGGAGACCGGCGAGGTGTACTACACGTTGGGATATGCCGATGTGGTCAGCTTCTTGCTCGGGGATCTTTATGCTCCGTTCGCTCCAGAGTTCGTCGATATGGACCTGACCTTCTTCTACGAGGACTTGTTCGAAGAGTTCGAAGAGGGTTCCCCGCAGGCACAGGCACACGCCGCGCTGGGCAAGCAGCTCCTGGAGAAGTACGAGGCCAAGCAGGCCGAAGCTGAAGCGTCGAAGGCGGACCGGGCCCAGTTGGCCAAAGACCTCGGATTCGCCTTTCCGTACGACAACAGCTTCGAGACCTTCCAGACCGTGCTGTGCACCGACTCGATCAACCCCTTCTACGTCGGCAACTGGCGCAAGTACGCCGACCAGGCGGCCAGCACGGGGACCGGCTTCGGGCGCCTGTGGACCTGGGGCTCGGCTCCGTGCGCCGAGAAGTACTGGACGGTGGACGACGAGGACGCCTACCGAGGCGGATTCTCGGCCAGCACGGCGAATCCGGTGCTCGTGGTCGGCAACTACTGGGACCCGGCCACCAACTACGACGGTGCCGTCACGGCCGCGTCGCTGCTGCCCGATAGCCGTCTGCTGTCCAGCGACAACTTCGGGCACACGGCATACGGGACCTCTCGGTGCGTGAACTCCGCGATCGACACCTATCTGCTGACCATGAAGCTGCCGCCGGAGGGCAAGACGTGCCGGAGCGACTTCCGACCGTTCAGCGAGCCGTACTACATCGACGGGAACGCGAGCAAGGGCAGGATGGTGACCAGCGATCAGATAGAGCGTGACGCCGAGAAGGAAGCCGGCATCACTCGCGAGCTGCCTCCGGTGGTCCCGCCGATGCCGGGCGCCGTCCCGCGCAGCTAGTCAGGACCGCACAGCTAGTCAAGGCAGCGCAGCTAGTCAGGACCGTGCAGGGGCGAGTCAGCCGATGCTGGCTCGCCCCTGTCGGGCTCACCCGCCGCTGGCTCGTCCGTTGCTGGCTTCTCGAGCAGGTGGCGGAACGCTTCGAGGTTGGTCGTCGGCTCTGCCCGGGAGATGCGCCACGCCCACTCCGTGCGCATAGCGCTCAGGAAGCCGAGCGCGAGAAGCTCGTTGAACGGCTCATCGCACGCGGTCAGCACCGCGCCCAACACGTCATCGAGGAACGCCTGGTCGATCTGTTCGACGAGAAACTGACCGACCAGATATACGTCACCGCTGGTGTCAATGGCATAGCTGATGCCCGGCAGGCGCAGGTTGCGCCGCAACAAGAAGGCGTAGACGCCCTCGTGATTTTCGTCCGGGTTGCGCACGACAAACGCGCGCAGACGCACCACGCGCCGACGAATGGTCACCGAGACCACGGTCTTCAGCTTGCGCTCCCCCGGCAGGGTCAGCACCGTCTCACCGGACCGGGCACCCACCTCCCAGGTGATGTCCAACGCGTCCAGGTGAGCGCGCAGGGCCGCTACCTGAGCAGCGCTCATGGCACGAGAGCCGGCGGTAGGTCGCTGAGGACCTGTGCCTCGTCGATGCTCTTGGCATCCACTCTGTTCGTGGTGTTCTGGTGGGCCACCATCGCCTCGGCATACACCGTCTCCAGCGCGTCGACCGTGTGCTCCCAACTGAAGCGCTCGGCGTGCTGCGGCCCACTGATCCGCGATCGTTCGCCCTGGTCCGGATCGGCGAGCAGCTCGTTCATCACGGCCGCCCACCGCTGCGGATCATGGCCATCGACCAGGAAGCCCGCATCGCCCACCGCCACCGGCAGACCCCCGACACGGGCGGCGACGACCGGCGCGCCGCTGGCCAAGGCCTCGACGGCGACCAAGCCGAACGACTCACTGTAGGAGGGGACCGTGACGATGTCGGCCGCTCGATACCACTGCGCGAGCATCGACCTCGAGACCGGCGGCACCACCCGAACCACGTCCTCGATCCCCAGCTCCGCGGCGAGGTCGCCCAGCCAGGTCGGCGCCTGCACCCCGGACCCGGACAGCCCGCCAAGAATGGCCACCACCAGACGCTCACGCAACGACGGATCGTCCGCGAGCATGGCGGCTGCCGCACGCAGGAGCACATCCGGTGCTTTCAGGAGCTGAACCCGGCCCACGAACAGCAACATCACACAGTCGCTGCTCAGCCCGATCGCGGCCCGTGCCTGCGACCGGTCGCCGGGGGTGAACACCTCGAGGTCGACCCCGGGATTGACGACCCGCACCTTCGCCGGATCGGCGCCGTACAGGTCGATGAGCTGACCAGCTTCCTGGTCGGTGTTGGCGATCAGCGTGGCGGCGGCTTCGACGACCTGCTCCTCCCCGATCTCGCGTCCCTTCGGCTCGTTGCGATCGCCCGCCGCCAGCTCTTGGTTCTTCACCCGAGCCATCGTGTGCATGGTGTGCACCAGCGGCACGTTCCACCGATCGCTGGCCAGCCAGCCGACCTGACCAGAAAGCCAGTAGTGCGTGTGGATCAGGTCATACCAGTGCTCCGGGTGGGCCGCCGCGATGCGCATCATGCCGGCCGCGAACGCGCACAGCTGGCCGGGCAGATCCTCTTTGTCCAGCCCCTCGAACGGCCCCGCCGGTACGTGATGCACCAACACCGCATCGCCGAGTCCGGCTGGGTCCAACGGCACGGCGTCCGGTTGGCTGCCATCGGTGGCCCTGGTGAAGATCTCGACCATGGTGCCGCGGGCGGCCAGGCGTCGGGCCGTCTCCACGACATACACGTTCAACCCGCCGGCGTCCCCCGTGCCCGGCTGTTCCAGCGGCGATGTGTGCACACTGACCATCGCCACTCGGCGCGGCCGCGGACGCTGCGGGTCGCTCATCCGTTCAGTTTGGCACGAGGTCTACGCCTTGCGCGCTGCATCCTGGGTCGAGCGCTGCACGATAAGGCAGCTCACGACGGACAAACGCGCGCACGAGCGAGCGGGAAGCGTGGGGGCGGCCGTCAGTGGGGTGGGTGTCCAGCAGAGGGTCGGCGACCGGCGAAGACCAGGCCGATCGCCGCGCCGAGCGAATTGGCCAGCATGTCGTCGACGTCGAAGACCCGGTAGGCGCAGTCGTAGATGAACCACAGCCCCGTGCCCTGGGTGACCTCGATAGTCAACGAGCAGGCCACCGCGACCGCCATCACCGCCCACGGTCTCAGCGGGACCAGCTGCGACAGCAGGATCCCCAGCGGGACGAAGAGGGCGACGTTCAGGACCACCTGCCACAGCGCGGGATCGCCGAGCAAAACCCAGCCACCCGAAGCCTGATCCCCACCGAGCTGAGACAAGAAATGAAACGGCGTCAGCTGTATGCCGGCTCCCCCGTCTGCGGTGGCGCACCGCCGCTGCATCGACTCAGCCGAGGGCAACGGCAAGACGGTGTAGGCGACCACGGCGGCGGCATACGACACCGTGCCGGCGATCGTGGCTGCCCGCAGGAAAGCCGCGCTGCTCGACTGCGCCCCGGTGGCGATGAACGGCACCGCCATGACCAACACGAAGACGGCCACCAGCGCGACAACCGCCACTCCCGGAGCCAAGAGATCCAGCATCAGTCCCGGTGGTAATCGTCCTCGAGGCGTTCGATATCGCCTTCCGCGAAGTCACCGAAGGCGATCTCGAGCACTCTGCCGGGGCGCACGCCCGGGTTGCCGACGCGGTGTGGCAGGCCCGCTGGGACCCACACCAGCTCACCGGAGGCCGCCAGCCACGCCCGGTCGCCGACCACCACGTCCAGCGGATGGTCCAAGATCTGCCACAGCTCGGCGCGGCGACCATGGCGTTGCAGCGACAGCCGGTGACCCGGCAGCACCGTGATCGTCTTGACCGTGACGGCCTCGTTGGCGACGAACTGCTCAAAGTGCCCCCACGGGCGCACCGTGTTGCAGACCTCGTCGATCAGGTCACGCTCGATCAGGTCAGGCTGATGCGAGCCACGCTCTTGCAGGCCACGCTCTTGCCGACCGTGATCGTAGGGATCACTGCCGGCCGCACCCGCCTTGGCCCCTCCGGTGAGGTCACTCACGCTTGTCCATCTTTCCGATCTTTGGTCTGTGGCCACTCGCCCGGTCATCCTGCGCACCATCGAGCGCGGGTCCTCGCAGCGACGACCAGGGGGAACCGTGCTGCCGATCACCGCGCGTGCTGAGCAATGAACTCACCCACCCGCTCGCGGACGCGATCACGGTGAGCCCACATGATGCCACCTTCAGGCAGAACTTCCACGTGCGCGTGCGGCAGCAGCTCTCCCAGCCGCTCGGCGGCGGAGACAGGGTGAATGGGGTCGCCGTGGGCCGCGATGACCAACACCGGCGCCCGAACCGATGACAGCGCCGCCGGATCAGCCACCGCGCGCTGGTTGGGCATCGCGGTCAACGCCGTACGCACGGGAGCTGCCATCAGCCGTTGCGCCTGGCCTGCGCACCACCGCAGCACTCGCGGGTCGTCGGCTGACCCGGCAGGCTCCGCCGCCACGAGGTGCGCCGTCACCGCGTCGACGTCGCCACCGTCCAACAC
>JBASAZ010000186.1:0-27596 GCA_049650845.1 Ornithinimicrobium sp. | reverse complement strand
GGCCGATGGCCGGCCCGAACCCTTCCAAGTCACCGGGGCGCGGACCGCCAGCAGCGCCCAGCCGCAGGAGTTGCGCGAGCAGGTGCCGCTGACCACCTTCCTCGTCGACGTGATGCACCGTGACGGCGCCGACCTCCTCGACGCGCCGAACCAGGACCGGTGGCAGCAGCTCACCGCGCTCGCTCCCCACCTGTTGGTCCCGCGGATCGTGACCGACGATCCGGCGGTGGCCGGCACGTTCTTCGACGACTCGGTCGCCGCGGGCCACGAAGGGGTCATCGTCAAGTCCCTGGAGACCCCCTACACCGCCGGGCGTCGCGGGGAGGGATGGGTCAAGGTGAAGCCTCGGCATACCCTCGACCTCGTCGTCACGGCGGTCGAGTGGGGCAGCGGCCGACGACGTGGGCTGTTGTCGAACATCCATCTCGCTGCGCGCGAGGAGAACAGCGACGCACTGGTGATGCTGGGCAAGACGTTCAAGGGCATGACCGATGAGATGTTGCGCTGGCAGACCGAGCGGTTCCTGGGACTGGAGACTCGACGCACCGAGCACGTGGTCTTCGTGCGACCGGAGCAGGTCGTGGAGGTCGCGGTGGACGGGGTGCAACGATCGCGTCGCTACCCCGGGGGGATCGCCCTGCGCTTCGCCCGGGTGCTGCGCTACCGCGACGACAAGCAGCTCAGTGAGATCGACAGCCTGCAGAGCGTCATCGCGGCCTGTGGGGCGGTGGAGATGAATCCGGCTCCACCCACCGGCTCACCCGGTCAGGCGACGTAGCGTGCAGTTAGTCTGCTGATACCCACGTACGAGGAGTCAACGATGACCAACTTGGCGCAACACCTCAGCGACACCGCTGAGCAGCACCCCGACCAACCCGCGATCATCCTGGATGACCACCGGGTGAGCTATCGTGAGGTCGACGAGGCTGCTCAGCGCCTCGCGGCCTGGCTGCTCCAGCAGGGCGTTCAGGCCGGGGACCGGATCGCCCTGATGCTGCCCAACGTGCCGTCCTTCCCGGTGATCTACTACGGCGCCCTGCGCGTGGGCGCCGTGGTGGTCCCGATGAACCCGCTGTTCAAGCGGCGTGAGATCGAGTACTACCTCGGTGATGCGGGCGCGAAGATCATCTTTGCCATGCCGGGGGAGGAGGTGCAGACCGCCGCCGACGTCTCGAACGCGCAGGTCGTCCCGGTCGGGCCGGAGGGCCTCGATGAGCTGTTGGCCGATACGCAGCCGCACGAGCAGATAGCTGACCGAGCCGATTCCGACACCGCGGTCATCCTGTACACCTCGGGCACCACCGGGCGTCCCAAAGGCGCCGAGCTGACCCACCACAACCTGGACAGCAACCAGCGCAGCACGGCCGAGACCTTGCTGCACCTGGACACCGACGATGTCGTGATGGGCTGCTTGCCGCTGTTTCACGTGTTCGGGATGACCTGCGGGATGAACGCAGCCTTCGCTAACGGCTCGACGTTGACGTTGGTCCCACGCTTCGACCCGGCCAAGGCGTTGGAGGTCATCGAACGCGACAAGGTCACCGTCTTCGAGGGAGTCCCCACGATGTATGGCGCGATGCTGGCCGCCGCAGACCGGGCCGATACCGCTCCGGACCTGTCGAGTCTGCGCACTGCGGTCAGCGGTGGCTCCTCGATGCCGGTGGAGGTGCTGCGCAAGTTCGAAGAGGCCTTCAGCTGCGTGATCTTGGAGGGGTACGGCTTATCCGAGACCAGCCCGGTGGCCTCCTTCAACCACCCCGATGCCGAGCGCAAGGCGGGCTCGATCGGCACCCCGATCCGTGGTGTGGAGATGAAGCTGGTCGACTCCAGCGGTGCGGACTCCGCCGACGGCGAGATCGGCGAGATCGCGATTCGCGGGGAGAACATCATGACTGGGTACTGGGCCAACGAGGAGGCTACGGCCGAGGCGATCGTCGACGGCTGGTTCCACTCCGGGGACTTGGCTCGCAAGGACGAAGACGGCTACTACGTCATCGTCGACCGCAAGAAGGACCTGATCATCCGCGGGGGGCTGAACATCTATCCACGGGAGGTCGAAGAGGTCCTCTACGAGCATGAGGGCGTGGCCGAAGCGGCAGTCGTCGGCGTGCCCCACGAGGAGCTGGGTGAAGAGGTCGCGGCCTACGTCGTGCTCGCCGACGGCGCCTCGGTCACCGAAGACGAGCTGCGCGAACACGTCCGGTCCCAAGTGGCGGCATACAAGTATCCACGCCACGTCCACCTGATCGACGCGCTTCCCAAGGGCGCGACCGGCAAGATCCTCAAACGCGAGCTGGGCGAAAAATAACTCCAACCCGGCGTGGCTTGGTTGGCGCGTCCGTGAGCACACGCACCGCGGGCTAGAGCCAGCCGCGACGTTGCGCGACCTGAGCCGCCTCGCCCCTGGTGGTGGTGTGCGTCTTGCCGATGGCGCTGGACAGGTAGTTGCGGACGGTGCCATGGGACAGGTGGATCCGCCGGGCGATCTCGCTGACCGGCACCCCGGTGATCGCCACCCGAAGCACGTCCTGCTCGCGCTCGGTCAACGGGTTCATTCCGTCCAGCAGCGACTCCGTGGCCAGGGTGGGATCAATGACCCGTAGGCCGGCGTGCACCGAGCGCACCGCCTGCGCCAGCTCACTCGCTGGGGTGTCCTTGACCACGAAGCCTCCGGCGCCGGCCTCGACAGCGCGCCGCAAGAATCCTGGTCGGCCGAAGGTGGTCACGATCATGGAGCGCACGTGGGGCATCTGCTCGGTCAGCACTCGGCATACCTCGATGCCGTCCATTCCGGGCATCTCCACGTCGAGCAGGGCCACGTCAATCGGCTGGACTCGAGCCGCAGCAAGCACCTCATCACCGCGAGCGACTTGCGCGACGACCTCCAGATCGGGCTCGAGACCGAGAAGTGCAGCCAGGGCGCCGCGCACCAGCGCCTGGTCATCGGCCAACAGCAGTCGGATCACAACTGGACCTTCAGCGCCGTGCCCTGACCGCGGGCTCCGGTGGCCATCTCCAGGTGACCTCCGACGGCCTCGACGCGCTCGGTCAACCCGCGGATGCCGTTGCCCATCGGGTGGGTGCTGTGCTGCCCGTTCGCCGATGACCAGGCCAGTCCGCGACCGTCGTCGGTGACCGAGACGCCCGATGGCATCAGCTCGACGGTGCAGTGGGTGGCGCGGCTGTGCCGCACGACGTTGGTCACCGCCTCGCGCAGGACCCATGCGCAGACGGTGCGGTGCCGGGGGTCGACCGTGCTGGCTTCGCCCGTGATCGTGGAGTGGATCCCTGCGTCCGCCAACACCTTCTGGGCGGTGATCAGCTCGTCCTCCAACCGCGCTGAGCGCAGACCGCCGACGGTGGTGCGGACTTCGGCCAAGGCCTGACGACTGAGCGTGCGGATCTCGGTGAGCTCGGCCTTGGCCCGCGTCGGGTCGATATCCACCATCCGCTCGGCCAGCTCGGCCTTGACCGTGATCACGGTGAGTGAATGGCCGAGCACATCGTGGACATCTCGGGCCACCCGGCCCCGCTCGGCCTCCAGGGTCATCCGGGTGCTGAGCTCCTGCTGCTCGTGTTGGCGCCGGTCCAGGTTGGCCACCAGCTGAGTGCTGACTCCGACCAACACGATGATGCCGGGAAAGACCCAGACTTCCGGACCGCCGAGCCAGATGCCCAAGCCCGCCAGGGTCAAAGCCAGGCCCATGATCCCGAGGGTGGCGCGGGTGGTGAAGAAGAAGGACCCGAAGGAGACGAGAAACGGCGCCAGGCCCAACGCGTTCCATTCCAGCACGGGCGCCATAGCCACGCTCAGCACCACCAGGATGGCAAACCGAGACAGGCCGAGCACTCGGTAACGGGCAGCGCTCTTGACGTGACTGAGGCGGACGAATGCCTCGGTGTAGACCAGGGCAAAGGCGACGAGACCGGCGATCGTGGCGATCCGCCACCCCCATGCGGTGGGGGCGTTCAGCGCAGCGAAGAACGGAAAGAGGAGGAAGACCAGCCAGATCGTGCTCATCAACCACCCCCAGCGCTCCCAGGGGTCCTTGAGCGGCGCCGCGTCGTTCATTGACGACCGCGTCCTCGGCGCACAAGCCACGTCGCCAGCATCGCGAAGATGAGGGTCCACACGACCACGTTAGCGACAGGCACCCAGGCAGCCTCCTCGATCAACGCTCCGGTGGTGGTGTCGAGATTGAAGCCTTCGGTCAGCGGAAAGCGCGCGAGCTGCACATAACCGTAGAGCGGAGTGAACTTTGCCACCGTCAGCAGCCACCCGGTGAGCGGGAAGAAGATGTTGCCCAAGAAGCCCAGAATGACCAGGGTGCCACTGGCCGCACTGACCGCCGCCTCAGATCGGAACGCCAACCCGAAACACAACCCGTAGAGCGAGAACGTCGTGGCGCCGGCCAGGAGGATCAGGGCGCTGAACGCCCACACTGTCGCGTCCCCCTCGGCGCCGGTGAGGCCGCCGAGGATGAAGACAAGCGTGATGGGGATGGCGGCGATCAGCAGGGCGATGGTGGACTTGATGGCCACGTAGGCACCGTCGGTCATCGGGGTCAGCGCCAGCTGGCGGCCCCACCCCTGCATCCGTTCCACAGCGGCCATTCCGCCGATGCCGGTGGTCGCGACGACGGCTCCGTAGGCGGCCATCGAGATCATGATGTACATCGCCACGTTGCCGTTGCCGGCTTGTTCACCAGAGTATTCCTGCGAGGCGCCGAAGATGAGGTAGAAGAACGCTGGCAGGACGGCGGTGAAGAACATGGTCACGTAGTCGCGCGTCACCCGTTTGGCCTCCAACGTGAGATAGGTCGTGTTCATGCTCGGGCCTCTTCCGGGGTGTCTGCGGTGATGGTCATGAAGGCGGTCTCCAGAGAGCCGGCGGTGATCTCGACGTCGTGTCCGCCGAGCTCGGTCAGCATCAGCCGCGCGACGGTGTCGGAGTCACTCGAACGGACCGTGATCCGCTGGCCGTCGGTGTCGACGCGGCCTACCCCGGGCATGCCGCGCAGATTTTGCGCGATCAGCGACAGGTTGCTTCCGGCGGGCAGATCGGCGCAGACGGTCCGCCCGGTGGCCCGCGACCGGATCTGCTGGGTGCTGCCGTCGGCCACGATGGTGCCGCGAGCGATCAGCACGATTCGGTCGGCGAAGGCGTCGGCCTCTTCCAGGTAGTGGGTAGCGAAGACGACCGTGCGGCCGTGTTCGGCCTCGGCGTGCATCGAGGCCCAGAAGTCGCGGCGAGCCGAGACGTCCATGCCTGCGGTGGGCTCATCCAAGATCAAGACGTCTGGGTCGGGCAGCAAGGCCAAGGCGAAGCGCAGCCGTTGTTGCTCGCCACCGGAGCACTTGGAGACCTTGCGTGATTGCAGGCCGGTCAGCCCCGCCCGCTCGATGACGTCGTCGACGTCGCTGTGCTGGGGAAAGGTCGAGGCCATCATGCGCACGGTTTCCCGCACCGAGAGGTCTCGCAGCAGGCCACCGCTCTGCAACACAGCGCTGACCCGGCCTGCGGAGACGGCCTGGCGAGGGGTGAGTCCGAGCACGCTGACGGTTCCGCTGTCCGGCACGGTCAGGCCCAACATCATGTCCAGGGTGGTGGTTTTGCCGGCACCGTTGGGGCCCAGGAACGCGACGATCTCCCCAGGTTGGATGTCGAGGTCGACGCCGCGCACGGCGTGGACTCGCGCACCGGACTCACCGCCGGGGAAGCTCTTGGCGACCTGGGCGAGGCTGATCGCTGGGGGTTGGTGGACCTGCGGGTCCGTGTTCAGGGTGGTCATGTGTCCAGCATCGCCAGGCAGCGTTGCGGTCGGCCATCCTCGGACGTCACGGGTTGGCGATGACACCTGTCACACGAGGCGCCTACTGGAGGGTGCTCCGGTTGACGGCATGAGCGCCGCGATCAGCAGAAAGAGCCAAGAAAGCAGATGATAACGACTGCGTGGATGGGACTGAAGGCCACGATGCGTTGCGCGGCACCGAACCTGGGACGCAGGCTATCAACACTATCCAGCGCTGCGTGGGCTTAGTCGCGAGATTATCCGGAACGCTGGAAATTACTTCGGTGTGAAAAAGAAAAGCATTCTGTGTGCGATCAAAACGATAAACAATGAATATTCTCGGTTTCGATAACGATGGCATCGCCACCGAAGCGGGTATCCTCCCCGCATGCGCGCAGCGACGATGACGGCATGGATGGGCTCGATGGTGCTGGGCCTGACGGCGTGCGGCGACGGTGGTGTGGAGCTGAGCCAGGAGCAGACGGCGCAGGTGCTGCTGACCAGCGAAGAGTTTCCGTTGGACGGGTTTTCGCGGGGGGAGGTGGATCAGTCGGCATCGGAGGAGGCGACCGCGACCACTGGGCCGTCCGACGACTCGCTCGCCGCGCTGCTGGAGGGGCAGGACGTGTCACCGACCTGCCTGGACGCGTTGGAGGCCACCGACTTGGGCAACGACGACTTCATGGCGCAATCGAGCGTCACGTTCACGCAGGGGGATGAGTCGGCTCTCGTGCCTACCACGGTGGACGTGGTTGTGGCCACGGTGGACGGGGAGTCGCCACTGAAGCCTCTGGCGTCGGTGAACGATGAGTGCGATGAGGTGACCATCGAGGATCAGGGGGTCTCGATGGTGATGACCTTCGAGGACCTCGAGACCCTCGAAGGAACCAAGATGTCGGTGGCCATCGATGAGCTGAGCGTCGACATGATCATGGGCGGCACGATGCAGGACAAGATGGTCGTGGCGGGCTTCGCAACCGGTGTGGACGAGGACCAGCTGACCCAGGTGATCGAAGCCCAGGTGGCCAAGGTGCAGGACCTCGAAAGCTGAGGCATCGAGTCACATCAGCCCCATCCGTCACACGAGTCACAGCATTGCTGACGGCTTGGTGACGGTGAGGTAACGGTCCGAAATCTCACTAGGCGATAATTCGCACGGGGGCTTAGAGTTCCTCATGTTCGCTTAACGATTACAAGGAGATCAGTGTGTCCGCAGGGGGCCGTGGCTTTCGCCACTCGCTAGGTTTGGCGCTTGCTTTGTCGATGGTTTCCGCCAATGGCGCTATGGCGCAGGAGTCCGATGGTGCGGGATCGGGCAGCGAGTCCGAGACGGCCGTGGTGAGCGGCACGGACTCCGCCTCGGGCGACGGTGAGTCAACCGAGAACACACCCTCCCAAGACGCTTCGAACGATGGCTCGACATCGCAGGGCAAGGGGAAATCGCAGGGCAAAGGCAAGGTGAGCAAGGGCGGTGCCTACGGTGGCCGCTCCACCGGCCCGTCGCCGCTCCCGCTGCTGCCGGCGGACCCCGCATACCCGGTCCCGAACCCACCGACCAACGACGCGTTGCCATCGGAGATCGACGTGATCGAGCCGTGGCAACCCAACATCGTGTGCGATCCGATCAACCGGCCCGGCGTCGAGGCGTTCGGGAATCTTCTGGGCCAGACGTACGACCGGACCGGCTACTCCGGTTCGCGGGTGTGCATCGACCAGAAGTCAGAGCACCACGACGGCCGCGCCATCGACTGGTCCCTGGACGCCTTCGACCCGGCAGATCGGCGAATCGGGGACTCGGTCGCCACCTGGCTCACGGAGAATGACGGCGAGATGGCCAAGCGCTTCGGCATCCAGTCCGTCATCTGGAACAAGCACTCCTGGCGGCCGAACGGCCAGGGCTGGCAGGGCTACGTCGGTCAGTCGGCCCACACCGATCACATCCACTTCTCGTTCACCTGGGACGGCGCCATGATGCGGACGTCATGGTGGACGGGCGTGGCGTTGGAGCAGGTCGACCAGGGGCCCTGTGCGGTCGTGGCCGGACAGTACGCCGCGATCCCGGTTGGGATTCGCACGCAGCCCTGCCCCACCGGCTTGATCAGCGCGCCGGACAGCGGCTACGTGTCCGTGCGTCCAGGGGGCTCGGGGGCCGGCGTGGGGTTGGTGCAGCCGCTGCTGGGGGTCAGCGAGACGGGCGTGCTGGATGCCGCCACCCACAAGGCCCTCCTGGACTGGCAGGACGAGAAGGGCATTCCGCAAACCGGCGTGCTGGACCAGCTGACGTATACCGCTGCGCTGGGCCGCGACCTGCCAACGATCCCCGAGGCCGGCCTCGCCGTGCCCTTGCCGGACTTCATGACCACGCGCTACACGCCATACGCGCGCATAGTCCTGCAAGAGGGGTCGAGCGGGCCGGCGGTCGAGGTGTTGCAGAAGGCCCTCGGTGTCGAGCCGGATGGTGCGTTCGGTCCGGCTACAGGCAAGGCGTTGTTGGCGTTCACCACGAAGAACTCGTTGCTCAACGCCAGCGAGAAGACCACCCCGCTGTTGTGGCACGTGCTGGAGCTGAAGGACTACCCCACGTTGCCGCTCCGGCAGAGCGCCGTGGAGGTCGGTGACGAGGGCGTGGCCGTGGCCAAGGCCCAGGAGCTGCTCGGAGCCAAGGCTGACGGCAGGTTCGGTCCGAACACTGAGAAGGCCGTACGCGCTGCCCAGAAGAAGGCCGGACTCGAGGTCACCGGTGTGATGGACGGGGCGACTTGGGCGGCCCTTGACCGTGGCGCGCCCACGACCAGCGCCAAGAAGGACTCCGCCAAGAAGGACTCCGCGGCCACCAAGAGCTCGGCTAAGAAGAAGGCCGCCACCAAGGATGCGGCGAAGAAGGCCAAGGCCAAGAAGGCCAAGGCCAAGAAGGCCAGCGCGAAGGATGTGCGCGGGGGCAAGCTCGACCCCTCGACCGTTCGCGACTGACCCGCAACGCACGGCACTGGCAGTACCGCACACCATCCGTTGATCCTTCGCCCATAAGGTATGCCGCATGGCCCGCCCGCACATCGCCGCACTGGTCGAGAATGCCGTCTTCGGCAACGTCGAGTCGGTCCTGCGTGCCCGCGGGTGGCAGGAACGGCTGATCGGCTACACCGGATACGGCAACTCGGGGCACGCTCGGGTCATGGCTCGGGTGCTGTTGAGCCAGGAGCAACCGAGCGCTGACGGCCCCGGCCAGGATGCGGCGTCGGCACAGTCCCGCCAGGAAATCGAAGAGGCGAACCTCGGTCGACGTGGCTGGCGAGCGTTTGTCACCGCCCCGGCGATGAACACGGCCATCAAGATCGAGATCGGCGAGGCTTCGGTGGTGATGCGCACCGACCGGAGCGGATACATCGACGTCATGGTGCCCGGCCACGGGCTGCCCGCCGGGTGGCATCAAGCCGTGCTCAGCGCGGTCAACGGCGACAGTATTCGGGTCAGCTGCCACATCGTTGACTCGGCCATCGAGATCGGGGTCATCAGTGACATTGACGACACGGTCATGGTCACCTTCCTGCCCCGTCCGTTGATTGCGGCGTGGAACACCTTCGTCCGCTCCGAGCAGCGACGTGAGGCCGTGCGCGGGATGGCTGCGATGTATCGCTCGTTCCTGGCCGAATCACCTGGTATGCCGATCTTCTACGTCTCGACGGGGGCCTGGAACACGGCCCCGACGTTGACCCGCTTCTTGCGGCGCAACGACTATCCGACCGGGCCGTTGCTGCTGACCGATTGGGGCCCGACCAACACCGGCTGGTTCCGCAGCGGTCAGCAGCACAAGAGCAGTCAGCTGGACCGACTGGCCCGCGAGTTCCCGAACTGCCGGTGGATCCTGGTCGGCGACGACGGGCAGCACGACCCCGTGCTGTACGGCGACTTCGCGCGCTCGCATCCCGACTCCGTCGAGGTCATCGCCATCCGACAGCTCACCCCCGCGCAACAGGTCCTGTCACACGGCCTGCCTATCGCTACCGATGAGCTGCTGTCCGGACGGCTGAGCAGCCCAGTGCCGATGCTGCGTGCCGCGGAGGGCTTCACACTGCATACCCTGGTGCAAAGCGCACGGCAGCGCATGGGGCGCCTCAAGCGTTCCTCGTGGGTGCCGTCGCCCTCATAGGAGGCACGATGCCGGAGTTGCCCGAAGTGCATGCCCTGGTGGACTTCTTGCGTGGCCGCGCGGTAGGTCGGGTGGTCACCGACGTCGAGTTGGGTTCGATCGCGGTGCTGAAGACCTTCGATCCGCCACCGGACGCCCTGCTGGGCCGTCCGATCGACGCGGTGACCAGGCACGGCAAGTTCATCGATCTCGACGTGGACGGCACCCATTTGGTCTTCCACCTGGCCCGGGCCGGCTGGCTGCGATGGTCCGAGGCCCTGTCGACCAAGCGAGTCAACCCAGGACGATCACCGATCGCGTTGCGGGTGCGGCTGGACGACGGGTCCGGCTTCGACCTGACCGAGGCGGGCACCCGCAAAGGCCTGGCGGCTTACCTCGTGGCGGACCCGCAGCTGGTCTCCGGAGTGGCGGCCCTGGGCCCCGACCCGTTGGCGGAGTCCTTCACCAGGGAGGACTTCGGGCAGATCATGCTCGGGAAGCGATCGCAGATCAAGGGCGTTCTGCGCGACCAGAAGGTGCTTGCCGGGGTGGGCAACGCCTACTCGGACGAAATTCTGCACGTGGCAAAGCTGTCCCCGTTCGCGCTCGCCAGCTCACTGACCGACGAGCAGGTCGACGTGTTGTATGCGGCGATGCAGTCGACGCTGTCCGCAGCGATTGCCAGTGCCAGCGGTAAACCTGCGGCGGAGCTGAAAGACGCCAAGCGGTCGGGCATGCGGGTGCACGGTCGCACAGGCGAGGACTGTCCGGTATGCGGAGATGTCGTCCGTGAGGTGCGCTTCGCCGATTCGGCCCTGCAGTACTGCGCGACCTGCCAAACCCGAGGCAAGCCGCTGGCCGACCGCGGGATGTCCCGTTTGCTGAAATAACGGATTCAACCTGTTGCGCCGTGGGCCTGGTCTGCCAAACTGGAGCGATGAGCGAACAGATGAAGGACATTCCGACCGTTGCCGTCTCCGATCTGGCTGACGACGAGCGGATGCTCGATGTGCGAGAGCGCAACGAGTTCCGCGCCGGCCACGCGCCCGGTGCTCAGGTGTCTCCGTTGAAAGATCTGGGGACCAGCCTGGGCAACGTCTCCATCGACGAGCGGATCGCGGTGGTCTGTCGCAGCGGGGGGCGCTCCAGCCAGGCGGTGGAGTTCCTGCGCGACCAGGGCTACGACGCGGTGAACGTCGAGGGGGGCATGCAGGCTTGGGCCGAGGCCGGCAAGCCGATGGTCTCGGAGAACGACCAGGACCCCGAGGTCATCTGACGTCGGATGGACCCCGCGCGATTCGCGCGGGCCGCGGCGGAATGGGTTTGCCTGCGACGATGTCGACCAGCGGTATGACGACGGGTCCGCCTTTGCCGTGAACCGTGAGGTGAGTGTGATCGCGGCTGGTGAGTTCGCCGAGCACGTCCGTGGCCCGTGCGCCGTCCTCAATGAGGTATCGCACCACCACTCGTGTGCCCACTTCAACACCTGCCAGCGCGCGCTCCATCTCCTCATCATCTCGCGGCGACACGCCTAACTGGATATTGCGATATCTGCCAACGAGCCTAGATTGCTGCATACAGTCAGATCGTGGATCCGATCACGAACCCCTACGCTCCCGGCGCCGGCCAACGACCCCCGGAGCTGGCCGGACGGGATGAGCAACTTCAGAACTTCGCCGTCGTCCTCGAGCGCATCGCCCGCGGCCGTCCGGAGCGCTCGATGGTGCTTACCGGTCTGCGCGGTGTCGGCAAGACCGTGTTACTGAACTCGTTGCGGTCCACCGCGGTGCGGGCTAAGTGGGGTACCGGCAAGTTGGAGGCGCGACCCGATCAGCGACTGCGCCGTCCGGTGGCGGCCGCGCTGCACATGGCCGTGCGCGAGCTGGGTCATCCGCGCGGTGAGGAACTGGATCACGTGCTCGGAGTGATCAAGGCGTTCGCCCAGCGTGAGGCACCGGGGGCCAAGATCCGCGACCGGTGGAACCCGGGGATCGACGCGCCGGCGGTCACCGGTCGAGCGGATTCCGGGGACATCGAGATCGACCTGGTCGAGCTGCTGACCGACGTGGCCGGACTAGCCGCCGACGTCGGCAAGGGCGTGGCGATCTTTATCGACGAGATGCAGGACCTGGGCCCCGAGGACGTCTCGGCGCTGTGCGCGGCCTGCCACGAGTTGAGCCAGTCGTCGTTGCCGCTGATCGTGGTGGGGGCGGGGCTGCCGCACGTGCCATCGGTGCTGTCGGCGAGCAAGTCCTACTCCGAGCGACTGTTCCGCTATTCACGGATCGACCGGCTCGACCGCGCCCAAGCCGAACGGGCGCTGCGCTCGCCGGCGCAGGACGAGAATGCTGACTTCACCGAGGACGCGTTGGCGGCGATGTACGCCGCGACGGGGGGTTACCCCTACTTCATTCAGGCCTACGGCAAAGCCGTGTGGGATCTGGCACCCCAATCCCCGATCACCGCCGAGGACGTCCGCGTCGGGGCACCCGAGGCCGAGGTCGAGCTGGCGGTGGGCTTCTTCGGGTCGCGCTTCGAGCGGGCCACCCCCGGGGAGCGGGAGTATCTGCGTGCGATGGCCGACCTGGGTGAGTCGTCTCTGGAAGGCCAACCCACCAACGACGTGGAGTCGGTCACGACCGCGGACGTGGCGGCATACCTCGACCGCAAGCCGCAGTCCCTATCGCCGGCCCGCGACGCGTTGCTGAAGAAGGGGCTGATCTATTCGGCCGAACGCGGGCAGATCGCCTTCACCGTCCCACACTTCGGCCGATACCTGCGGGCAACGGCCTGACGGCAGCGAGTGGGCCTCGTAGCGCCTAGGGTGACTGTCAACCTCGTCACGATGGAGGAACGGTGGTTCGCACAGTAGATCCTTGTGTTCTGGTGGGTTACGACGGCTCTGACCGCGCGGCTGCCGACGCGCTTTCGTGGGCCGCTGTGGAAGCGGTCCGACGCGATCAGCGTCTCGTTGTCCTGTTCGCCACCGGCTACGCAACTCTCGATATGAGCGCCAGGTGGCCGGCTCACCTCACCAGCCCTGCGTTGGTGCACAAAGCCGAAGAAGTCGCCGAAGAAGGAGTTGCGCTGGCCCGCGCGGCAGCCCCTTCGGTGCGAGCAGAGTCGCTGGTGAGCAGCATGGGTGCCGCTGCGGCCCTGTGCGAGTTCTCACGCGATGCCAGTGTCGTGGTGATGGGCACTCGCAGTCAGGGTCGCGTCCGTCGAGCCTTCCTGGGGTCTGTCGTTTTCGCGGTGGCCACCCACGCGCTCGCTCCGGTGGTGGTCGTGCGGGAGGACAACATCGAGCCCCCCGGCCCGGACCGCCCCGTGGTGGTGGGCGTTGATGGCTCCTCAGCCAGTGACGTGGCGCTGGACTTCGCGGCCGGATGCGCTGCTGAGACCGTGGCGGAACTAGTAGTGGTCTCGGCCTGGGAGAGCCCACAAGCCAATCACTGGAGCCGCATCTACCTCGTCGACGAGGCGTGGCGACGGGAGACGACTGAGGCAGCCCGGGCACAGGCACAGATCGTGGTGGATCGGGCCTGCAACCGCGCCGAAGAGAGCCACCCATCCTTGTCGGTCCGTCCCGTGGTGCAGGAAGGCCGCCCTGAGCACGGTCTCGTTCAGGCTCGGGACCACACGGGGCTCCTTGTGGTGGGAGCCAGAGGCCGCGGCGACCTGGTGAGTCTCCTCCTCGGATCGGTCAGCCGCGCAGTCGTACATGCGGCGAACTGTCCTGTTGCGGTGGTCCGCTGAACCAGGCTCCTCGCAAAAGCTTCTGCGGTCTTTCCTTCAGGGAGGTTTACATGTCGTGGTTCGTGCTGGTGCTCTCGGGTGTTCTGGAAGCGGTCTGGGCTACAGCCCTGGACAAGTCGGACGGGCTGAGCCGTCTTGGACCCTCATTGGTTTTCTTGGTCGCGATCATTGTCAGTATGGGCGGCCTTGCCTACGCGATGAGAGACATTCCGGTCGGCACCGCCTACGCCGTGTGGGTGGGAATCGGCGCGATCCTGACGATTATGTACGCGATGAGCACAGGTACTGAGACCGTGTCCGCGCTCAAGATCCTGTTCTTGGCGATGATCGTCGGGGGTATCGTCGGCGTGAAGGTCACCTCCTGACTAGGAGCAAGCATGCACGTGCCTACATGGAGGTGAGATGCCTTTTGTCGACGTAGCGATCCTCGCGACCGGCCTCCTGCTGTTGGGTTCGGTCGCTGCGGCTCGACTCTCCGAGCGCCTACGTGTCCCGGCGCTGCTGTTGTTCTTGGTCCTGGGAATGCTGCTGGGCTCAGATGGGCCAGGAGGGATCGCGTTCAGCTCTCTGGAGTCGGCTCAGACCGTCGGGACGGTGGCCTTGGTGGTGATTCTGTTCGCCGGAGGGCTGGACACCGAATGGGCCACCATCCGACCGGTGCTCGCTCCGGGCCTGTTGCTGTCCACTGTCGGCGTGGTGATGACAGCGCTCATCGTCGGCACCGCCGCGTGGCTACTGCTCGGGTCGTTCTCGGACTTTCAGCTCGGTCAGAACGGCATCACCTGGACCGAAGGGCTGCTCTTCGGTGCCATCGTGGCCTCCACCGACGCGGCCGCCATCTTCCCGCTGTTCCGGGGAGGCGGCCCGGTGCCACGTCGAAGAATTCGGGCGCTGCTCGAGCTGGAGGCCGGGAGCAACGACCCGATGGCGGTCGTGCTCACCGCGACCGTGATCGGCCTGCTCCTGTCTTCGAACGACGGGCCAGGAGGCGCGATCCTGGGGCTCGTCATCGGACTGTCGCTAGGGGCTCTGATCGGGGTCGGCATGGGCCTGCTGGCTGCGACAGTGATCGAACGCATCGCCCTGCACGCCTCAGGTCTCTACCCCGCGCTGGCGCTGGCGTTCGGCCTGACCGCATACGGTGTCACCGAGTTTGCCACCGGCAACGGTTTCTTGGCGGTCTATGTCTGCGGGGTCGTCGTCGGTAACCGCCTCACGACGAATCACGCACTCATCGTCCAGGTCAACGACGCGGTGGCTTGGGTGGCCCAGATCGCGATGTTTCTCGTGATGGGCCTGTTGGTCTTCCCGTCGCAACTGATTGAGGTTGCTCCAGCGGGTATCGCTCTGGCCCTGGTGCTCATGTTCGTTGCTCGCCCGGTCAGTGTGTTCAGCTGCCTCTCGCCGTTCGGCTATACCCGGAACGAGATGGGCTACGTCGCGTGGTCCGGCCTCAAAGGTGCTGTCCCGATCGTGCTGGCCACCTTCCCGGCCACGGTGGGGGTGAGTGCCGCGAACGAACTTTTCAGCGTCGTCTTCTTCGTTGTGCTCGTTTCTGTTCTCGTCCAGGGATGGAGCCAGATTCCGGTCGGACGGCGACTAGGCGTGATCGCTGAGCAACCGTAGTCACGGACCATGGTCCTGACCCGAGCCCAACGTGAAACGCCTACGTGAGGATCGACATGAAGCTGACGAATCGCTGGGGACATGCCCTGGTTATCCCATTGCTTGTTGTCTTGTCTGCGTGCGGCGCCGCCGACGATGACGCGCCCGATAGTGAGACGAGCGACTCCGCAGGAGTGTCCAACGACAGCTCGGATGAGACGACGACGGCCGATGCGACGGCGGCCGCCTCCGATCTGCCCACCTCCGGGGACTGCGAGGCAACGGCAGCGAGCTTTCGGGAGGTGACCTCGGCCAGCGCGGACTTGCCCGATCCCGAGCTGAGCGGGACGTGCGAGGGCGACAGCGTCACGGTGGAAGCGAACGGCATACCGGACTATCCCTATGTCGCGACGTCCCCTGGTGAACCGGCGGGCACGGACGTCGAGTACTCGATACCGGTCAATCCGGTAGAAGCCAGCACGCCCGGTGAGGTGCCGGATCTGGGCACCATCGCGGTGGCGGTCAATGGGGTCCCGCTGTATGGACCGACCGAGGGCACAGGTGGTGACGTCTTGTCGTTGGAGGGTGCACTGTCGGAGTGCGGAAGCCACAACGGCCCCACTGACTTCCACATGCACCTGCTTGGGTATGCCGAGGACGTCGACTGCCTGTATACGGCCGATGAGATCTCGACCGGGTCCGCGCCCGTGGGTTGGAGTCCGGACGGGTACCCGATCATGTCTGGTGTGGTGTGTACGGATGAGTCGTGCGAGAGCACCGAGCAGCTCACGAGCAGTTGGGAACTGACTGATGAGTCGTTGTTTGCCACCGACACCTGGAGCGCGCACACGTATGTCGAAGGCTCCGGAGACCTCGACCAGTGCAACGGCCGGGTCGATGCGGATGGCCAGTACCGTTATTACACGACCGAAACCTTCCCCTACATTCTGGGTTGCTACTACGGTGAAGTGGCCGACGACGCGATCAGCGGCGGCGAGGAGACCGGTGGTGTCCAGTCCAACGGTGGTGAAGCCAATGACGCGGACATCGGCTTCTGCACCGATATGGCCTTTCACCACGAGCAGGCGTTGGCGATGTGTCAGCGAGTCCTCGGCCGACCCACCGGTGACGAAGTGCAGTCGTTGGCGGCCGAGATCCTGCAGAACCAGTCCTACGAGCGAGGTCTGATGCACGCGTGGTTGCAGGAGTGGGGTCACAGCACGTCGCCCCCGGAGACCGTGATGGGTTGGATGGGCATGCAGATGCCGGCCGAAGACATGCCCGGACTGGCTCGCGACGCGCAGATGAGCGAGATGTCGGCGGCCTCCGATAAATCGCTCTGATCGACCAGTTGCTCGGCGGCACCTACGCCTAGTCCACTCCGGTCGGGTTCGAGGCGTCTCAGGCGGCTGAGCAGAAGTCGTCCTGGCTTTGCCCCTGACGCTTGCCCTGGCTGCGCCGGATGCCCCCGAGCACCAGGGAGCGCGCGCCGAACACGAACCAGATGGCGTTGAGGCAGGCGGGCGGCAGGGAGCCGGCTGCGATGCACGAAATACCGAGGGCTCCGGCCCCGACCACGTTGAGCATCTGGAAGCTCACCGAGTCCGGTGCCACGCGTCGAAGCGAGACCATGATGTAGCCCCCGGCCACCAAGAACCCACCGAACCAACCCATCAGATCTAGTACCTGTAGCAACGACTCTCCTCGCGAACCGGCCCGCCACGCCAGCGGTATGCCTCATCCTTCGCCTCGTGTGCGTTCATGTCTAGTAAAGGAAACTGCAGTTCTGATGCACAATGACTACATGGACGATTTGGGTCTGAATAGGCTGCGCATCTTGCGGGAGGTAGCACACCATGGGGGGGTGACCATGGCTGGGCAGGCCATGCACTATTCGCCCTCGGGCATCTCCCAGCAACTCAGCGCTTTGGAAGATGACATCGGAGCGAAGGTGCTGGAGCGGCGCGGGCGCGGGGTTCGCTTGACCCAGGTGGGTGGTGTGCTGCTCGAGCACGCCGAGATCGTGTTGGCCGCGGAACGAGCAGCCCGTGCGGCAGTGGAGGAGGCGCGGGACAGTCTCGCGGTCGAGTTGACGGTGGGGGTCTTCTGCACTGCGGCCGCTGGCCTTTTCCCGTTGATCGTGAAAGATATGGTGCAGCGGCACCCCGAGGTGTCACTGCGTGCTCGCGAAACCAACCCCGATGATGCAGATCTCGATCTACGCCATGGTCACCTGGACCTCGCGTTTCTTCTGGACTACCCGGACGCGCCGGAGCCCTGGCGTGCCGGCATCACCTTGGTCCCAGTCGGTATGGACGAGGTATATCTGGCGGCACCGGCCGGCTGGTTCCCCTCGGGTCCGGTTGACCTCGCGGACCTGTCCGCCTACGACTGGGTGCTTTCCGGGTCGAGCAACTACTACGGGCGAGCGATGCGCAGTGCGTGCCAGCGCGCGGGCTTCGAGCCACGCCTCGTCTACGAAGTCGATGAGCAACCCACCGCGCTTGCCATGGTCGCCGCCGGGCTGGGATTGACGTTGATGTCCGATCTAGGCCGCCCGTTCCTCCCGGCAGCGGGCCTGGATGTGCTGAACCTTAAGCAGACGGTGCGCCGACAGCTCCTGCTTGGGTACGACCAGTCTGCGCATCAGCGCCCGGCGATCTCAGCCTTCTTGGCCAGCGCTCGACGTGCTGCCTTGGCCTCCGGGCTCGGTCGGCCTCAGTCCGGCGCGCGGGCCTGAGCGCACGAAGCGATGTAAACATCCGCACGGCTCGCGGGAGTGCCGGCCCCGACCCCTACCCTTCATCACCCACAGCGAAGGGAACCAAGGCGCTAATGTCATGACTGTGGACGTGCATACCCTGCGGTGGTTTCAGGACGTCGCCGATGGCCTCACGGTTACTGAAGTGAGCGAGTTGGAGCGGACCTCGCAGTCTGGGGTGTCGCGGGCGCTGGCTCGACTGGAGAGCGAGGTCGGCACGCCCCTGCTGCATCGATCGGGGCGGAACTTGCGGATGACACATGCGGGGGCAGCCTTCAAGCACCACGTCGACGCGATGATGCACCAGCTGGATGACGGCCTGGCCGCCGTGCAGCAGATCATTGATCCCGAGACTGGCACGGTGACGTTGTCCTACGAGTCGTCCCTGGGCGCCGGTCTCGTCCCACATCTCATCGGCGCCTACCGGAAGGTCCATCCGCAGGTCCGTTTCGACGTGCGCCCGAAGCGCAACGAGGCGATAACCAGTGTGCGAGCCCGGGGAGAAATCGAACTGGAACTGTCCACGTTGCGGCCTTCGGGCTCCGGG
This sequence comes from Ornithinimicrobium sp., assembly GCA_049650845.1. Classification (GTDB taxonomy): domain Bacteria; phylum Actinomycetota; class Actinomycetes; order Actinomycetales; family Dermatophilaceae; genus Ornithinicoccus. Next base: position 9,009 of record JBASAZ010000186.1, on the reverse strand, counting down.
TTCGGCTGGCAGCGCCTCGTCCGGGAGCGCCTTGAGCTGGCCGTGCCCAGCGACCACCCACTGGCGGACAGCCCACGTGTGTCGTTGGCCCAAGCAGCCGGCCTATCTTTCGTGGCTCTACCGACCACGACATTGCTGAGGGCGACCACTGACGAGCTGTGCCGCCAGGCAGGCTTCGAGCCGGACATCACTTTTGAGTGCGAGGACCTGTCGACCGTGAGGGGCTATGTCGCCGCCGGGCTCGGCGTCGCCATCATGCCCGCATCGTGGGACTCCGCTCCGGACGTGGCGGCGCGCCGGGTGCACCATGTGCCACTCGACGACGCTGCCGCGATCCGCGACATCGGTATTGCGTGGTCCATGGAGCGGCGGTTGCTGCCGGCCGCAGCACTGTTCTTGGGCCAAGTCCCGCACTACGCCGCAGAGCTGATGCCGTAGTGATGCACGGATGACCTGAGCGGTAGCAGGGGATCCGTTCCCCATCTTGCATCTGAGTCATAGATGATATCTATACAAGTCATTAGACGCATAGGATGTCGACGACGACACTAGAAGACATGAGAAACACGGACACCGCTACCCCGACCACCAACCGGAACCTGTTCGACCGGATCGCCGAGGCCCGTCGCGACCACGGCTCGATCCTGAGTGCGTTCGAAGCGTCGATGGAGCGCCGCCAGCGTGAATGTCCGCTGCAAGCGAGCGCGGCCCACCGGGGTCTTGGCCGCACCTGGAGGGCCGACAACCACTGATCACCTGGGACCAAGGGCACGGATCCGCAGGCGGCCGCGCCGCACGTCCCGGTCCAGCGCCACCAGGGGCCGGTCGGCGCCGCGCACGGTGGTTACCGGGATACGTCCTCACGGGCGTTCACCCGCGCTGGGCCTCAGCAAGGTGTGCGGCGAGCTTGTCGAGTGCCATGGCCCATCCGGCGGCACCCGGAGACTCGGCGGGAACGCCGACGTGTGTCAACACCATCTTGGTGCCAGCAGTGACCTCTTCGATCTCGACTGTGACTTCGGTCGTGGTCGGGTGGCCCTCGGGCATACCCACCTGTTCCGGTGTCTTCACGGTGCCGTTCTCATCCGACATGGAGTCGGTGTAGACGAGGCGCTGGTTCTCGACGACCTCGAGATACTCGCCGGTGAACCACATCTGCATCGTGCCGTCCGGCGTCGTCACCTCCATGCACACCAGCCGGATGCCGCCCACGCGCACATCCATCGTGGCGCTAGGGATGGTGGCCCCGTCTGGGCCGTACCACGCTGCGAAGTGTTCCGGTTCTGTCCACATCTTCCAGATCAGATCGGGCGGCGCCTGAAGTGTCCGCTCGATTACCAGGTTCTGCCCGCCATTGTCATCGCTCATCGTTACTGCCCGTCTTCCGTTGTGGTTGTAGTTGCTCGAGGTAGGTGTCCATCCGGTCGAAGCGGGCTTCCCAGATGGGTCGATACTGCTCGGCCCAGGTCGAGACCTCTTCGAGGGGTGCTGCGTCGAGGGTGCAGGGTCGGTACTGCGCCCGTTGACCTCGCACGATTAACCCCGCCCGTTCGAGCACCTTGAGGTGCTTGGAGATGGCCGGGAGTGAGAGTTCGAAGGGATCGGCGAGCTGGTTGACGTTTGCTTCGCCTTCGCTGAGGCGCGCCAAGATCGCTCGCCGCGTTGAGTTGGCCAGTGCCGCGAAAGTCTCATCGAGCCGATCCTCTCTGCTCATCGGGGTCGTCGCCACGGCCATAGTTTTCCTTCCGGTTAATTAACTGATAAGAAAACTACGAGTCGGGTGGGCAGAAGTCAAGCACGGACGTTGGCGACGGCTGGTCCTCGCATCCAGCGGAGCTGGAGGCCGACAGCGCTCACCAGAAGCGAAAAGGCATCTGGCCCATCGTGCGCGCTGTCACGCCTTCCGATGCTCTTTCCGCCAGACGATCTTCAAGCCCGACCAGTCCTCGTCAATCGCCGCCACCTTGACGTCGACCAGGCCGCGCGCGAGCGCGGCTTCGCGGATCGCGTTCCCGGTGACGTCGCTGACGTGCCCTGCGGCCTTGCGGGGCCAAGCAACCCACAGCGCTCCGGCGGGGAAGATCCGTGGCGCAGCGGACTCAACGGCGGACGGGATCTCGACCGCCGTGCGGACGAAGTGCAGCAGCACATCGGCAGCACCCGTGCCCGCGTCGGGAGCATCGAGCGGCGGCGGCTCGTCCAGGCCCCAGCCGGCTGGGACAGCAACCGCGGAGAAACGAAGCCCGGCCTTGAGGCCCAGCTTGCGTGCCTGCGGTGTTGCGGAGTACCCGGCCACGCTGTGAGATTATCGGGCCTCGCGGCATCGTTCGCGTCTTGCCCGTGGTGACAGCCTGGGACCGGCTCGCCACGCGAACTCGGCGGCTCCCCACTCCTCCTTGTTGGTCTCATCTAGACCGCGGCGACCGTGCCGATGACCTCGCCACCGGTGGCCGTGCCCTCGAGCACCAGCCAACCGCTGTTGGTCCCGGTCACCTCGCCGCCCACGGAGATCTCGTAGTCGGCTCCCTCCTTGAGGGCATCGGAGGAGTAGATGTAGGACTGCGAGGCCTTCTGAGTGCTGAAGGATGCGATCTGCGCTCCGTCGCCGTCCATGATGGTGATGAGCGTCCCCGCGGGCAGGGTTCCGCCGAACGTGAGCGCCAGAGTGGCCTGCGTGGAGCCTTCCCCGGGCGCGACTGCCATGGTGGCCATGCCGTTGGCCGCAAGAGTTCCGCCGGAGATGGTGAAGGCGTCGTCCACGTCGAGAGCGCCTTGGCGAGCGTTGTCTGTGCCGGAGACCACGAGGGTTCCTCCGGTCATTGTCATGGCCCCGTTGACGTCCACGCCGTCGCTGGTCGTGTCGATGACGTAGGTGCCGTCGCTGAACTCCAAGAACCTGGTGCCGTTGTCCCCCTCGGCGGGACCGCCGAAGCCGCTACCCTCCATCGCGGACACCGTGAGCGACGAGAGATCATCGACGGGGTCGGTTGCACTTACCTGACTGCCGGGCTCGGTGGTGCCGCCCGTTCGACCCTCGACCGACGGGTCACCCATGGGCCCACCAGCTGGCCGCCCACCTGCCTCCGCTCCTGGGTCGGCCACCGTGCCTGTGGTCGCCTCAGCATCCGTGGCCGTGAGCGCTTCGACGCCACCTGAGACGTTGATGCCGTCGTCGCTGGACACGACGGAGACCTCACCGCCAGAGAGGTACATGTAAGCACCTTCGATGCCCTCGACACTGTCGGTGATGTTCACGTTGCCACCGGCGATGCGCAACACATTCTCGGAGTGCAAACCGTCGTCTCCCGCGGCGATCGTGAGGTCTGCGCTCAGCACCGTGAGCTGGCGCGCTGCGTCGGCGGCGTCGGAGCCGGCCGTGAGGTCGAGCGTTCCACCGTCGATCCAGATGACGCCTACGGCCGCATCGGGCTCGCCGGCGACTGACTCGTTGTCGGATCGCAAGGCGTCCCCTTGGGCGTCCACGGTGAGTGTTCCGCCCGTGATAAGGAGGTGGTCCTTGCCTCGTAGGCCGTCGTCCGCGGCGTCGACCCTAAGGGTTCCGCCGGCGATGGCGAGGGTGTCCTTCGAGCTGATCGCGTCGGCGGCGTGCGCGGTGACGGACAGCGCGCCGTCCCCCGTGATCCACAGGTCGGCGGTCGAGTACACAGTGGCGTTGGGCGCGTCCTCGGCCGCCTCGTCCACCGTTGTTCCCACGGCATCGGCAAGCACATTGTCCGCGCCGTCTGGCAGCGACATCACTACCTGCTCGGCGTCGACCACGTTGATCGCGGCGACGCTCGAGGCCGTGATGGTGACACCGTCGAGCATCAGGTTGACCACTGCATCCGGTGCGTCGACCACGAGCGAACCCGATGTCAGCGTTCCTGTGACCTGGTACGTGCCGGCCGCGCTGATGGTGACAGTGTCCCCGTCAACGTTCACGCCGGTGCCACCCTCGGATGCTCCGTCGGCGAGGCTGATGTCCACGGCGTCGGTGGGGTCGAAAGACAGTTTTGCCTCGTCGATGTCGAGGTCGGTGTAGCTCAGTTCGGCGACGGCTCCCGTCACAGCTGAGCTGGCCGCGGCGGACGTCTGGCCATCGGCAACTGCGATGGTGGCGTCGGTGTCTGTGCCGCAACCGCTGAGGAGCAATGCTGCAGTCAGGGACAGACCGGCGAATAGGGCGGACGGGGTTTTCATCTGGAGCCTTTCTATGCGGCCGCGGAGTCCGCGGCGGCTTTGGGGAGGTAGCGGCGGATAGTGCGTGACCACGTGTTCGAGGGGAGGTCGGGGCGTAGTGCCGCGAGCGACGTGCAGTACTTGCTGATCCGGGTCGGGCGGATGCCGTTGGCCCACAGGGCGCGGTCGACAGCGCCGGCTCCCACCGCGGATTTGGTCTCGACGAACAGCAGGTCGCCGTAGTCCATGCGCTGGCCACGAGCGTCGGCCGCCGAGACGTGTCGATCCACGGTGACCCGTGCGTGAGCCGTCACGAACGTCACGCGCTCATACGTGGTCGTCAGCACCTCGGTGAGCTGGTGGGCCCGATGGCCGATCCGCTCGAATCCACCCACGAACGAGAGTGCGGCGGCCGGAAGGAGGCCACGGGCCTCCGACGCATCCAGCCACTGCCTGCTCTTGACCGTGGCACCGGAGGACGATCGCATCTTGACCTCGACGGCCTGTGAACCGGTGTCCAGGTAGCGCCGGGTCCGCACCTTGTAGCGGCGGGGCCGACTGCGGGCCGCGTCGTGATAACTGTCCAGCCCGACGGTGTCGTAGTACGTCGAGGAGTAGCGGAAGCAGCGAAGCCCATCAATATCGAGCACGCTCGGCGCGGGGTCGAGCGCGGCCAGCACCGTCGACCAGGTGTCGGGTCGAACGATGTACTTGCGGTCCACCCTGACCTGCAGTGCGGCATTCTCGTTCACCTCCTGCAGGGTCACTGCCGGCAGCGCGCGGACAGTGTCCATCCAGGTCGTCATCGGACATTCGCTGACTCGGCCAGTGCCGGGTCTTCGCGGAAGGAGGGGGCGCTTCCGGGGTGAAGCGAGTCATCGACGCCACGGCCCGGGGTGGGCAGGGTGAACCTCACGTCGCATACGGTGGTTTCGGAGACCAGGTCCACCTTGCGCAGTGTCACGCGGTCGATGCGCGCGCCCAAGATGGCGGTGAGCAGGTCGCGGGCGATCGCCTCATTGGTCACTGCACGGTCGAGCACCATGGTCTGCTGACGGGCACGGGAGAACAGCGCAGGGCTGTCGCCCACCGCGATGACGCCCAGGAGGACCGCCATGAGCGTGAAGCTCACGTATGGCGAGATCGAGGGGAAGCCGCCGAGGAGGCCGAGCGCGATGGCGGTGAAGTAGTAGGCGATTTCGGCGTGGTCCGTCTCGGTGGACCGGAGGCGGATAATCGACAGCACGGCGAAGATGCCGAGCCCGAAGCCGAGCGACAGGTCCGCTGTGGCCATCGCGTACGTGACGCCCATGACGCCCACGTTGATGGACATGAACGCGACGATCAGGTCGCGGCGGCGGTGGCGAGGAAAATACAGGCCGAAGACCATCAGGGTGATGGCGACAAGATCTGCCGCGATGAAAGAGAAAATAGACATCGGAGTCCTTTAGCGGTGGAGTCGGGTGGGACCGTGTTGACTCCATAGGACACCGCCAGCTTTTGGGGGGCCTGTGCACCGGATATGCGTCGTCTGTGAAGCCGGCACGCAACGGCTCAGTCAGTTCGCAACTCGTCGGGGATGCTTGGACCATGGGGTTAGCGTGCCCAACGATGAGAGGAGCCCGGGTGGTCACCGAAGACGATGTGCGTCATGCCGCGTTGAGCTTGCCTGGCGCCTACGAGAAGGTGTCGTACGGGGGTAGCCCGTCCTGGCGCACGAAGCCACGAATGTTCGCCTGGATGCTGGACGAGGAGGACGCGCTCGTCGTATGGGTCGAGTCAGGGGAGGAGAAAGAGGCGCTGCTGGCTTCGGACCCGGACACGTTCTTCACGACGAACCACTATGAGGGTCACCCCGTCGTCCTGGTTCGCATGGCCGCGATCGATGTCGACGAGCTCGTCGAACTGATCGGCGAGTCGTGGCGCCATCGCGCCCCTCGGTCACTCACCTCGTCGTCGATTCACAACCAGGGTTCAGGTGCGTCGTAGACCGACGGGCCGCTCGAGCGGCGACGCTCTCCACAGCGCCTCCTCGCGGAACACGCACAGGGTGCGGCTGCCTGCAGGGGTTAGCGGGGACGATTCACGTCGAAGTGTCGGCGGTGGAGTACGTACATGTCCTCGCCCAGTTCGGCGGCTGGGCCGCTGACCGGGATCCCCGGGGCAACAGTGTGCACGGGCAGCGGGGCGACCGGGCCCTCGGGGGCGCCCCACTGTGCCTGCCACGCTGTCAACTGGGCTGAAGAGACCGCGAACACGATCCTTCCCAGCCCCATCCACGCGTGCGCAGCTGAGCACATCGGACAGTGCTCGCCGGAGGTATAGACCGTCGAACTTGCCCGCTCGCTGGCGGAGAGGTGTTCCGCCGACCATCGAGCGATTGCGAACTCTGGGTGTCGAGTGTGGTCTCCGCCCTTCACCCGGTTCCGGTCCTCGAAGCGGACGGTTCCGTCGACGTCGACCAGCAACGACCCGAACGGCTGATCGCCATCAGCCAGGGCTTCTCGTGCCAACTCTACGCAGCGCTCTAAGTGGGCCAAGTCAGTCTCGGTGAGGTCCATGCAGACCAGACTGACAGGTCCGTCTGGGACCCTTGCCAGGCAGCCCTCAGAGCCCGAGTCCGCGAGTGCATCCTGGCAACGCCAATGTTGCTACGGGGGGTCGGCCCGGGCGCCGCCCACTCCGATATCGGGGCTTCCTGTTCAGTCGTGATGCTGCACGATGTTGAGGACGTTGCCGTCCGGCACCCGGACAAAGAAGCGGGTCACGCCCCACTCCTCGGTGGTCAACGGGTGCACGATCTTGAATCCGTAGTCCTGCGCCTGGGCGTATGCGGCCTCGACGTCATCGACCTTGATCGAGATCACCGGGTCCTCCGGCGCGGTGGCGTCGCGGGTCATCAGCTGGAGGTTGACCCCGGTAGTTGGGGAGGTGTAGCGCGCCACCCACCCAAGGTTGAACTCCAGAGGGATCGGCTCGGACTCCGCCACCCACGGAGTTCGTGACTGATGCAGTCCGACCACGGGACGGCCCCTGGCCCACCGTGCGCCTTCGTACTACCGTCGGGTATGGCCACCTCATGGAAGCGTCCTGCGACCGTCGCCCTGAGCATGTCGGTTGTGCTCTCCCTCGCCCCGATGCTTGGCTCCGCCAGCGCAGCGCCTGGCGACCCGGGAACGCCGCGGTTCACCGACGGTGCTCCTGGTGTGGGAGACCCCTATTTCCCGTTGGCCGGCAACGGCGGCATCGACGTGCAGACGTACGACTTGCAGGTCGACTACGAGCCCCCGGCACCGGGAGCCGAACTCGTCGGCCAGTTGCACGGCCGGGCCACCATCACTCTTGTGCCGACCCAGGACCTGGCCTCCTTCCATCTTGACCTGCGTGATCTGGTGGTCGAGTCCATCACGGTCGACGGAAAGCGTGCCCGTTTCACCCACGAGAACACCGAACTGGAGATCACACCTCGACCCAAGTTGCGTGACGGCCAGTCCGCCGAGGTCGTCATCGAGTATGGCGGTGCTACCGGTCGCCCCACGGACATCGAGGGCGCGCTGTATGGGTGGGTGACCACCGCAGATGGCGCGATGGTCGTGAGTGAGCCGGATGGATCGCCGACGTGGTACCCCGTGAACGACCACCCCACCGACAAGGCGACCTATACCTTCGAGGTCACGGTGCCCGAGGGGTTGGTCGCTGTGGCCAATGGTGAGTTGGTGGGACAGACCACGTCGGGTGGACGCACCACCTGGAGCTGGGACGCCCCTGACCCGATGGCCTCCTACTTGGCGACCTCGACCGTGGGCAACTTCGAGCTGAGCACCACATACGCCGCCGACGGCACCCCGATCATTGACGCGATCGACAAGGACCTGGATTCGTCGGCCTACGAGAACCTCGCCCTGACGCCAGCCATGATGGCGTTCTTCTCCGACCGCTATGGCGACTACCCCTTCACCACGTACGGCGCGATCGTTGACGACGATTCGGTCGGATACGCCTTGGAGACCCAGACCCGGTCCTTCTTCAGCCGGGTGGCCCGCGAGGGCACCGTGGCCCACGAGCTCGGTCACCAATGGATGGGTAACCAGGTCAGTCCACAAGAGTGGGATGACATCTGGCTGAACGAGGGGTGGGCGACATACTCCACCTGGATGTGGGACGAAGAGCAGGGTCGGCGCACCGCGCAGCAAGCCTTCGAAGCGGTGCTGGCACGTCCGGCGGACGACGACTACTGGGACGTCGTGGTCGCCGACCCAGGCGCGATGAACTTGTTCGCGAGTGCCGTCTACACCCGTGGGGCAGCCACGCTGCACGCGGTGCGCACACGGCTCGGTGATGACGCGTTCTTCGATCTCGCCCAGACCTGGGTTGCCCGCTACGGGGGTGGGACAGCGAGTACGGCCGACTTCATCGCTCTCGCGGAGGAAATGTCGAACCAGGATCTGGGTGACCTTTTCGACGCCTGGATCTACGCTCCGGAGCGCCCGAGCGTCTGAGAGGTCCGCCGCAGCCGGCACCACAGTCGAGAACCGCACGTCAGTCACGAGGGTGCGGCGCAGTTGCAGCACCTTTTGTCTGCGGGCGGCATGGGGTGCGGCTGGATTTGGTAGAACTGGCGTGTGCGCTCCCCACAGACACTGCCCGAAGCGGATCGGCGGGCCGTCGCGGCGTGGGCGGCGGATTGCGCACAGCACGTGCTGGGGATCTTCGAGAAGGAAGCTCCGGGGGATAGGCGCCCGCGTGATTTGATCACCCGGACACGCGAGTTTGCCCGCGGCGAGCTCGACGTCGCCGGTGAGATCCGCCGCCGCTTCGTGGGCGGTGTTC
>JBASAZ010000185.1:0-1740 GCA_049650845.1 Ornithinimicrobium sp. | reverse complement strand
CCTTGATTCTTCGCCACGGCCATGCGCACTGAGAGCGCGTTGAGGAATCGCTTGACCAGTCGAGGGTTGCCGGCGATGCCGGTCGCGGTCGCCATGATGGTGGTGAGCCGGTCGGCGGTGTCGAGTTGGGCAACAAGTTCGGGGGGAAGGTCGATATCAAGGCTTTGGAGGCTCTTCCCAGTTGCGGTGGGGCATGGGTGACACGCCGGGAGCCTGTGTTGGGGTGATGTAGGGGTCGAGGCCCTCAGGATCGGAAGCGACCAAGCAAACCGTTCCAAGAGGACCTCGACGATGCCTGAGCCTACGTCGTGCTGCGCTGCCCGGCACGCTTCTGTCCCTTCGTATTGCACCAATTGCGACCTGCTCGTTGGATTGAGCGGTTACCACGTGATCGGTGTGGAACGCGGCCCTGACTTGTTGACGGTCAGGGTGGAGTCACCGCCGGGCCCGATGGGTTGCCCGGCCTGCGGCGTCGTCGCAACCTCGCGCGGGCGAAGGTCCCGGCGCATGGTCGATACGCCGTGCTTCGGGACGCCGGTGGTGATGATCTGGGTGAAACGAACGTGGACCTGCCCGGAGCTGGCCTGCCCGGTGAAGTCATTCTCCGAAACCGACGAGGCGCTGGCCCCGCCGAGGTCGGCGTGGACGACCCGGGCGAGGTGGTGGGCGGTGGAACAGCTCCGCCGTGAGCACGCGTGCATCGCTGGTTTGGCCCGCCAGCTCGGCGTGGCGTGGGACACGACCTGGGCCGGCGTCCGGCCTCTGTTACAAGCGGCAGCCGATAACGAGGCCCGGTTCGGTGGGGTCCACACCTTAGGGGTGGACGAGCACATTTGGCACCACGTGTCCGAGAAGACCCGCGGCCCCAAAGCGCTGACCGGGATGGTCGACCTGACCCGTGACCAGCAAGGACACGTCCAAGCACGGTTGTTGGACCTGGTCCCTGGCCGGTCCGGTAAAGCCTACGGCGACTGGCTTACCGCCCGCAGCGAGTCGTTTCGGGCCGGGGTGCGGGTCGCGACGTTGGACCCTTTCAACGGGTACAAGAACGCGATCGATGACAACCTCGAAGACGCCACCGCCGTGCTCGATGCTTTCCATATAGTCAAGCTCGGAACCACAGCCGTGGACGAGGTCAGGCGCCGCGTGCAACAAAACATCCACGGCCACCGAGGCCGCACCGGTGACCCGTTGTACGGCATCCGCAACATCCTGCACGCCGGGGCCGAAAACCTCACCGAACGGCAACAGGCCAGGCTCACCAAGGCATTCGCTGCCGACCCCAGACACGACGAAGTCTCCCTCGCGTGGCAGTGCTCCCAGAAGCTGCGCTCGGTCTATCACAGCGACACGACCACGGCAGGGCGCAAGGTCGCCCAGGAGATCATCGACACCTTCCCGACGTGCCCGATCCCGGAGATCGCCCGCCTCGGCAAGACCCTCAAACGGTGGTCCAAGGCGTTTCTGGCCTACTTCGACACCGACCACGCCAGCAATGGCGGCACGGAAGCCGTGAACGGGCTGATCGAACTACACCGCCGCATCGCCCGAGGCTTCCGAAACCGCGACAACTACCGACTCCGAATGCTCCTCATCGCCGGCGGACTCAACCTATGACCCCCACCGCAACTGGGAAGAGCCGTTTATCGACACCCCGGCCCTCGAAGCCGGCTGCCCTTCATGTGGGGTGATCTCGTCTCGAGTGCATCAGCGCACGCAGCAACGGGTGCGTGACGTGCC
>JBASAZ010000184.1:0-7587 GCA_049650845.1 Ornithinimicrobium sp. | reverse complement strand
ACGTCAGCCCCCAGTTTCCGCAGCTCAACGCGGGAACTGGGGGCTTCGTGCGTGTGGAAAGCGGCCGGAGGCGACGTCGGCGACCGGGCCGCCGACCCATACGTGGTCGTCATGGCTGGACTGCCGGACCTCGATGCTGCTGGGTCGGCCCACGAAGCGCCCCTGTTCCAGTAGCGGGTGTGTCCATATGACACAGCCCGTGGTGGACGAGATAGGCCAGCGCCGGTCCAGCGGCGCTGCCGGTGGCCACGTCCTCAACGCGCCCGGAATTGTCCCAGGTGCGTCCCTCCGGACACTCGGGGTCCAGCACGTAGACGAACTTCGCCCCGCTGAGCGCGAGCAGCTCCTCGAAGTTTTCACCGGTGACCGCTGCCTGGGCCAGGCCCTGCGTGGTCACCGGCACGATCAGGTAGGGCAGCCCGGTGTCGACGACCTGCAGGGGTAGGTCGCGGCGCACCTCGCCCGCGGAGAGGCCCAGCCCCCGCAGGTAGGCCTCGGCGAGGTCGGGTGCGATGGGGGCGCCGAAGCGGGGTGGACCCTGGCCCCACACCTCCTCGGCCCCGGGGTTGGCCAACATTGAGTGCAGCACCGCCGCGGCGCCGAGGACGGGTGCCCGGCGAAGTCCAGTTCCTCATCCTCGGTGAGGATACGCATCCTTGCGGTGCGGTGCGGTGCTCGAGGTCTCGCGCGACGAGGAAGGCGGTCTCGAACTGGCGCATTTCCTGAGTGGTGCGCAGCAGGACGGCAGCATCGAGATCGGCGCCGCCCAGGACGACGACGAGGCCGTTGCCGGCGAAGGCGCGCTGGCTGAAGACGTCCACGTGGCGATACTCGAGATCGATCATGACGGCGAAAGTAGGTGATGGGAGCCTTCACTGTCGACCCTGCTTCGTCACGCGAAGCGGACGATCACTCATCGGGGACGGGTACGGCCCTCGGTCGGCCGAGCACCAAAACTCAATCGGTGCTGTCGAGAATCAGTCGAGTCGCTTCGTGCGGTGCGTCCCATTGGGGAAAATGGCCGCACCGCTCGAACCAGTGCAGCACCGCGTCGGGGAACAGCTCCGTAGCACGTGCGGCCTGACGCGGCAGGGTGACCAGGTCACGACGACCCCAACCGATCGTGACCCTGCCGGGTACCGTGCCGGCTGGGGCTCCCTGTTGCTTGGGACCCTTGGTCAGGGCGTCCATGGCAGCTCCAGTCGCGGGGGAGTCGGCCAGCCCGGCCACGTCCGGCAGCACGGTCTCGCGCGAGAGCGCCCAGGGCCGCGCTGATAACTGCGCCAGCAGCAGAGTCCTTCCCGCCGAGTTGCCGAGGAGTGTTGGCAGCATGCCTCTCAGCGCCCCGACCAAGGTGATCGACGGCCGCAGCGTGGCGCCGAAGATGACGAGATCGCGGTCGCTCCAGAAGCCGCCCGGGTCCAAAGCCACGGTGTCGCCGCCAACCCCCCGCCGCGCGAGCTCGAGCACCATTCGGCCACCCATCGACTGACCAGCGGTCGAGACCCCGTCCAGGCCTTGTTCGCTGATGAAGTCCGCGACGGCGTCGGTCAGGCTGGAGATCGATACCTCGCCGGTCAACGGCGGCGTCTCGCCGAACCCCGGCAGGTCGATCGCGATGACCTCACGGTGCTCAGCCAGTTCGTCCAGTATCGGGGACCAGGACCGCCACCCACCGCCCAGACCGTGCACGAGCAAAAGCGGGCTGCCGCTACCTCGTCTTACGTGGTTCAACGTCACACCGGGAAGGCTAGCCCACCGAGCATCGGCATGATCGCCGACGGCGCATCCCGATCACCGCTCGAGCGAGCCATCTGGACGCCGGCCACGGCCATTACGACTGTTTTCGCCTGGCGCTCACGCACCGCGCAAGCGTGATGTCGCCCGCTCAACGCACGACCCGAGGCCAGGAACCAGCACCACAAGCGGATTGCTGACGGTGACGGTTCGGCTTGCGGGGCGATCTTGCGAGAGGAACGTCACCTCACGGGGTTGTGATGCCAGTCAGCGTGGAGCCGTGGCGAGCAGGAGGAAAGCGTGTCTCAGCCAGGTGGCGTAGTCATCGAGCCCAACGGTGCGGAGGCGTAGGACGGCCGTGTCGCCTGAGGAAAGCAGGAACGCGGTCTCGACGACCCAGTCCAGGTCGATATCACTGGGCACCAAGGAGTCGCGCACTGCGGAGGTCCAGAACTCGCGGACCATCGCCTGGGTGCCTTCGCGCCCGGCGCGGCTCGCCTCGGCGATGACCGCCTCTGTTGGCTCGGCCTCCATGGCGATGGCCAGTATCGGAGCGAGCCGCTGGTGAAGTGCGGCTGATCCGGTGGCGAAGGTGTCGATGCGCTCGAGCAACGTGGGGGCCGACATCGCGTGCTCGATCCAGTCGCGATCCCGTAGTGGCCGGTCCTCGAGGTCTCCAACAACGGCGATGTCGATGACGCGCTTGAGCAGGGCCGCCTTGCTGTCGAAGCGGACGTACACGGTGCGGGCGCTGACCCCCGCACGCAAGGCGACTTCGGTGAGAGCGGTCCGTGCATATCCCTGCTCCACGAAGAGATCGCTAGCCGCGGAGAGCAGGGCCTCCTCCGTGCGGGCTCCTCGCTCACGCCGCCCATCCTGCATGTGGGTTGACACCTCCCAAATCTTTTTGCACACTAACTGTAATATTACAGTGAGGATGCAAGGAGTGTGCCATGGATGCGCCGGTTCTCGACGGAGTGCACCACCTCAAACTGCCCGTACGGGACCTCGATCGGTCGGTTGCGTGGTACGGCTCACGTCTGGGCTACGCGGTGGCCCTGGAGTTCCGCGAAGACGACCGGCTGGCCGGAGTCGGGATGCAGCACCCGCGGGGCGGCCCCGCCCTGTCGTTGCGGCGCGACCCCGAACGGGCCGCCGCTGCCGCCGGGTTCGACTACTTCGCGATCGGCGTGCCAGACGAGCGGCACCTTCGAGCCCTCGCTGATCGCCTCACGGCCCTGGGGGAGAGCCACGCCGGCGCCCAGGAGGCCACGATCGGCTGGATCCTGCCGTGGCTGCACGACCCGGACGGGCACGAGGTCCGCTTCTACACCACGACGAGGCTGGACGGCACCCGGCCGATGCCCGGCGAAATCGGCGGTCCCTTCGCGGCGGGTCCTTCGACGTGATCGCGATCACCGCCCTGGGCGCTGTGCCCGCTCCTCTCCGATGCGACGTCCGCCGAGCTGCGTGAGATGGCCCCACGTGAACCCGGCCGATCGAGCGGTTCCTCTGCTGCGGTCGGCAGGCGGGACTCACGCTCCCCACAGGTGAGCACGAGACACTCGGGTCATGGACTCGTGCGGCCGTTCTGACCCATCCCAATCTGCTGCGCCGTCGGCACCGTCGTTGGGTCGCCGGACGGTGCGGAACCGGTTGGGCAGGCTCGTGCCTCGGGGCAGGGGGGCCGCTGCGGCGCTGGTGCTCGTCGCATCGACCCTCGTCGCGGGCCCTGCCTCCTCGGCCAGTGCAGGGGCATCGGTGGCCTCGGAGCGCGTCGTGGTCGAGGCGCCTGCGAACACCGGACTGCGCGACGCAGAGCGGGCGCTGGGAGCGCGCCTCGCCCTGGGATATGCCGGCGCCGTGCCGGCGGATGACGTCGAGGCGCTGGTACGGGAGGTGCGCCGTCAGCTGCGCGAGGACGCGTCACCGAGCGATCAGCTCCTGCAGACAACTGAGGCCGTCTCCCGCTCTGCGCTCACGGAGTTCCTGACGCGGGGAACCCCGCTGCCGGTCGGTCGTGACTCGGTGCGCCGCCATCGAATCGACCACTTCCCCCAGGCTGCCGAGCACACCGGGGAGTATGGGTGGACGGGCACGGCGTACTAGACACGGGCCTCCGGTGAGACTCGCCACCAACGCGATCGAGACATTTCACCGCGAGATCTGCCCCGATATCGAAGGGTTTCTCTGGGCACCGGGGTGGTCCGGGTGCGTGGCGGGGTCAGTTGGAGAGTGCGTTGGTCCCGGGACTGGTGAGGATGTCGGCGAGTTTCCGAAGGTCCCTCGCGACACGGCGGTTGAGAAGCCGTTCGATCGTTCTAGCGAAGAAGCGCAGTCGTCGGTCGAGCAGGGCTTCAGCATGGTAGGTGAAGGCGGATTCGTCGCCCATCCTTCTTGTCTGCCGATAACCGGCGGCGATCAGGTCGCCGGCGACGGTGCGAAACACGGTGTGGCTGCACGGTTCGTGGGCGGTGATGATCCCCCTTGTTCGGGTGGTGCGACCCAGGACCCGCATCACCTCTTGGGTCTGATCGCCTGTATGGGTGTCGCCAGTTGAGTCGATTGACATCTCTTCCACTCCTGAGCGCCAATCGGGATCATTGCGGTAGTCGCACGCGAAGTTGAAAATGGTGTCGGGCGTCGTGGCGATAGCGATGCGTTGATCGATAACAATTCGAGCCTTCATCGTCTCACCAAGGGTCACTGGGCCGTGGCGGGCTCCGGATGGACGGGCGGGAGGGGAGTGTCCTCCCCAACTCGACCGGCCGACCGGGCCGCGATAGCCGCCAGGATCAGCGCCGCAATCCCGAAGGCGACCCCGAAGGCCATCCGTCCTGTGGGTGGCAGGTAGAACTGCGGCAGAACGAGTGTCGCACCGATACCCAGAGGCCACGCGGCCCACGGGGGCCCGGCCCAGCGTCCCGTGCGTGTCGCGCCCTGCCAAGCCAGTGCCGTCGACACTCCGCTGACGGCGAGGAGCGCAAGCCCGATCCCGAAGGTCGTGAGGGCGGCGGGGTGGCCGCGCACATCCTCCACGAGTGACAGGACAGCCGGGTCCGTTCGCCCGAGCCGGCCGATCGCGTGCAGGCCGAAGGTCTCTGCGCCGAAGAAGGGCAGCACGAGCGCGGCCCCGCTCAGTCCGCTCCACCGGGCGATCATCGTCGTCGTGGTCGAGAGCAGGTCGTCGATCCGCAACCCCAGGCGGGCGAGCTGGACCAGGGCGAGCGCGCCGGCCAGGTGAGCGACCACCCACCATCCGCTAGCGAAGGCGGCCGCGGCCTCGGGACTGGTGGACGACGTCGCATCGCCATAGGGGCGCATCAGCAGATAGGCGGCCATGAGCACGCCGGCCGAGACCGTCGGCATGACCAGGTGTCGGGTGTCGGTCGATCGCATGAGATTCTCCTCAGAAAGAGAGAGCGGTGCTCTCGTTTGGTTTCACCATACGCCCGAACTGCGGGTGAAACAAGAGCAACGCTCTCCTTTTGTGCAAAGATCGGTGCATGACAGGAGTCAGAGAGCAGTCAAGGGCGCGCACGTCGGCGGCGATCCTCGCGGCCGCGCGGGGCGAGATCACTGCGCACGGCGGCGGAGGGCTGTCCATGCGCGCCGTCGCGCGGGAGGTCGGCATGGTCTCGTCGGCGGTCTACCGCTACTTCCCGACCCGCGAGGAGTTGCTGACCGCGATGATCCTCGAGAGTTACCAAGGGCTCGCCGCTACCCTCGACGCCGTACGCGCCCGCCGACCCGACCTGCGCTGGGGCGCGCTGGGTCGGGCTCTTCGTGACTGGGCCATCCAGCGCCCCCACGAGTTCCAGCTCATCTATGGCACACCCGTCCCTGGTTACGTCGCCCCACCGGAGACGATCCCCGCGGCTGCGGCCGTCACCGCCCCCTTCCTCGAGGTGGCGAAAGGGGCCCAGGTCACGCCCTTCGCCCGACCGGCGCTGGTCAGCCAGATGTCGACGATCGCCGAGGGGTCCGTCACGAGCGGCGCGGCCGCTGCCGCCGTCATCGCCGAGCTGGCCTCCCTCGTCGGCATCGTCACCCTCGAGCTGGGGGGGCATCTCGTGGGGAGCGCGGAGCCCGCCGACCATCTCTTCGCGGCACTGCTCGAGCGGCAGATCGACACGCTCGGTCTCGCCGGTGCGGGGTGACCCATGGCGAGCGACGCGCGAGCTGCCACCCGCGTGGTTGCCCTGTACGCCGATTCAGGGCATGAGCACGTGAGTGGTCAAAGCAATCCCAGTTCACGAATTGTCACCGGTCAGCGCGAACCAGGCGTTCAAGCTTCGCTCCGATGACTTTCGGGAGCAGGCTGGTCGGAGAGTGCTGAACTGACCCGTGTACGACTTGAGGATCGGGTTGCCTTCGAGCTGAACTGATGATGTGTCTTAGGACACGACGAGGTGTTGGCGACCGTCGATCCGTTCTCTGACGATGTCGAGATGTCCCGCATGGGTGGCCGTCTCAACGAGCAATCTCAAAACGCAACTGCGGGAGTCGGGGAACGCAGGGAAGGGGAAGATCTCGTGAGGAGGCCACCAACGTGGTGGGCCGTTAAGGTCACGTTCCGAAAGCACGGTTTCAGTGCTGCGACATCTGCCGCGGTACTCCGCCAAACCTCTGCACCGGATGCTACGGGCGCCGTCCAGCCGTCTTGGATCATGGCGATGCACTCCTCATCACCTTCCAGAATCGCGCCGGCCCAGAAGATCTCGACGTCGTAGATGAGGTGGTTGAGCAACTGGGCCATGGACCAACCCGAGGGAGCAGCTTCGCCGGTCATACTCTGCTCGCTTAGACCGTCGACAGCAGCCAGCACATGCTTTCGTTCGGCGCTGAGATGACTCAGAAGCACAGACCTTTCACGCGTCATGCCAGCACACTACGTCGGGGCCTGCCCCCAGGGTGTGTCATGTCACGGACGCGTAGGTGCCATCTCAAACACTTCCAACGTCACAACGAGCGCTACCGTCCCGCCCCTCGCCCGTTCCACCCCGTGTCCCTGTCGCGGATGGTCCCGTGGGCCTGCGGGTGGAAGACGTCCGCTCTGCGTGAGAGCGTCATGATATGACCACCAAGGGTGCCCACCGACTGACGCAAGACGAAGCGCGGCGGATCGCTGTCCAGGCGGCTCTTCTGGCTGACGATCGTCCGGCCGACCTGATGGACGCTGCACGCCGGCTCACGATGCTCCCCCTGCGCGGTGACCGCCTAGTGGGCAAGGTCGACGTGACAGCCGACCACGAGCGCGGAGAGTTACTCGTGGACGCAGTCCAGGACGACCAGGTCACCCCTGCCCGATCGACTACCGGGAAGGGGTGCTGAAGATCCGGCCTGGAGATGACGACAGTCTCTAATTCGAGATGCCGGGCGCTGGCTGATCACGTGGCCAGGCTTGTTCTGGACGCAGAATACCCAACAGCACGATGTCTTCGTACGCGCCGCGGACCCATGCGTGCTGTCGCTGACGTCCTTCGATCATGAATCCCGCCTTCTCCTAGGCACGTATCGCAGCGATGTTTGACGCGATCGCTTGCAGATGGAACCGGCGCAGGTTGCGGCGCAGAAATCCGAACTCGACGAGCTGGACAATCGCAGCGGTACCGATGCCGCGACCCCTAGCCTCGGGTACCAAGCTGATACCGGCCTCGGCATGACGGGCGAAGGCGTCATACCCGAACAATGAC
The DNA here is from genome assembly GCA_049650845.1 of Ornithinimicrobium sp. Classification (GTDB taxonomy): domain Bacteria; phylum Actinomycetota; class Actinomycetes; order Actinomycetales; family Dermatophilaceae; genus Ornithinicoccus. The sequence goes on along the minus strand of JBASAZ010000184.1, from coordinate 154 downwards.
GCGCCGCCCACAGTTGCGCCGTCGACGTCGACCACGAATCTCACGATGTCGCCGGAGGTGTTGCTTTCCATAGGGGCCGCCAACCGGGCGTCAAACCTCTCCCTGCTCAACGGGGTCGGTGCCATCGGGTCTCTCTCTTCCCAGGTGTCCGGAC
>JBASAZ010000183.1:0-2311 GCA_049650845.1 Ornithinimicrobium sp. | reverse complement strand
GTGCGAAACGGCGTGCGTGTCATCGTTAATACGAACCTTCGAGGGCGGAACCGATTCGAGCTCGCAACGGTCGTGCTCTTGGCGGCACTACTCCTTTTACTAGTGCCACCCTTTAATCCGCAACCGTACATCTACGAGTGGTTTGCGCGCATCTACTTCGCGGATCAGCTCTCAAGGCGCGGCTTAGCCTCGATCTTTCACCGGGTGCCGCTGACGGAGGGTGACGGCCTCACGGTGACCGACGGGTGCTGATTTTCGCATTCGGGTACGACAGGGTGCCGGTGGTCGTCCGGGGGGCGTCGGGTTCCACGTGCCGAGGGTGGTGCTGGCTGGTCGGGGTAGGACAGGGCTGGCAGCTCAGGGTGGGGCGAGGGTCGCCAGGGTGGTCCAGCCGGTCAGGGCGAGCTGGGCCCAGGGCGCGTCCTGCTTGAGGTGCAGCCGGGTCTGCCGGCCGGTGCGGGCCAGGGTCGCGGGGATGGTGAACAGGCGGTGCCGTAGCCGTTTGGGTTCCCACTTACGCGCCTCGTGGTGACCGAGGGCGAGCATCTGGGTCCAGGCGGTCAGTTCCATGGCGATCAGGACGAGGTGGCACCAGATGCGGTTGGCGTCGAAGCCGTGCAGCGGCAGGTTGGCCAGGCCGGTGTCCTTGGCGGTCCGGATGCGGTCCTCGGCACGGGCCCGGCGGCGGTGGCGCAGCTCCAGGTCAGCCAGTTGCCCACGGGTGGTGTTCGTGGCGAAGGCGGTGATCCGGTACCCCTCGACGTCGTCGAACCGCAACTGCGCGCCGGGGTGGGGCCGTTCCCGGCGGACGATGACCCGCATCCCTGGTGGCCACCCGGTCAGGGTGAGCAGGCTGGTGAGCTCGGCGACGTCCGCGCCGGGTCGGACCTGCCCGTCGGCGTCGTAGGCCGGGGCCCACACCTGTTCGGGGATGTGTCGCAGCAGGTCAGGGGTGTTGGTTGGGAGGGTGAACCCGACCGAGTACTGGGCACCGCGACGGTCCAACCATGTGGTGAACTCTTTCGTGCCGCCGGCGCCGTCGGCACGGATCAGGATCTTCCTGCCCGGCCGCGACGGGTTGACCCCGGGCAGCTGGGCCAGGGCGTCGCGGGCCACGACGATGTGGTCGGCTGCGGTGTTGGACCCGGCGTTGCCCGGTCGCAGCAGGACCGCCAACGGCTCCCCGGTGCCCTCCACCCCGTGGTCGAGGAACGCGAGCAACGGGTGGAAACCGTAGGTCCGCTTGAACGTCGGCGATGCCTGTTCCTTGTCCGAGTGCGCGATCACGATCGTGGCGTCCAGGTCCACGACCAGCGGGTCGGCCGCGGTGGCCCCCTGCCCCGGTGCTCTGTCTCCGGCCAGGGCCCACACCCGTTCCCGGGCCGATGCGCGAGCCCGGTTGACCGCGCGGAGCGCGGCGTCGACGTCACCGGCCAGGGCCGTCACCGTGCGAGAGACCGTCGCCTCCGAGGCGACGCGGCCGTACACCCCCGGCTCGGCCCGCAGCAACCCCAGGTCGGCCAGGCAGTCCCCGCCCAACGCCAACGACAACGCGAGATCGCTGGCCACCTTGCCCGGGTCGTGGACCGCCAACGGCTTACGCCACCGCCCCAACTCGGCCCGCAACGAGGCCGTCAGCCCGGTGACCTCCGCGGCCTGGGTCAGCAGCACACCACCGGCCTGGGCGACAGCGCCGGACCGGGCCGTGTCCACGTGGACACGCGGATAGGAACGGGTAGTCTTGCTCACCTGAAAGGTGCTCCTTCTGCGTACCGATGCTGACTCTAGACAAGCCACATCATCGCAGGTCAGGAGCACCTTTCTCAGTCACGGCACGCCCCCACCAAGCCCTCCCCATGAAATCCCGAGGCTAGCAGTTTCGCGAACAGATCCGGTGGCGCGCGGTCGTCGAGGGTCATCCTGGGCCTGCGGTTGAGTTCGTTCTCGACTCCGGCGAGCTCGCGCGGGCTGTGGACGGAGAGGTTGGTGGATTTCGGGAAGCACTTGCGAAGCAGTGGAGTGGTCCCCAGAAGTTGGACAACCGAATCTCGGTTTCCTTCTTCAGGAAGTAGTCAGGTGTACTCGAAAAGCACGTTAAGTCACTCCGACGCCGTGTCGGCCGTCGAGTTGTTCGAGGCGGGCTATACCGCGAAGTCGGTGGCCCTGACCCTTGACCTTGCCGGGGCTCCGGTCCAAATGTTGTACCGACGATGGCAATTACGAGGATCGGGGGCCCTGGCGACCAGAGAGACCGTAAGCAGTACGACTTCGATACTAAACTTCAGATCGTACTGCGCCATACCAAGGGCGA
>JBASAZ010000182.1:0-23868 GCA_049650845.1 Ornithinimicrobium sp. | reverse complement strand
CGGTCACCAACCGCGTCATCCGCGCAGCCACGTCCACCGGATCGTTCAGCACGGCACCCTCGTGGCCACGCGGGATCAACCGACCGCGCGTCGTGTAGCCCCGGTCGGCGAACGCCTCGGTGACGGTGGGCATACCGGCTGCTTCGGCCAGGCGCAGCGAGGCCGCTCCCGGAAGACCCATGAGCGGCAGTGTCGGGTCGTAGGCCGATACCGCCTGGACCACAGCGCGCGCTTGTGATTCGTCGTCGATCACCGCGTGATAGAGCGCACCGTGGGGTTTGACGTATCGCACTCGGGTGCCGGCCACCCGGCACATCGCCTCCAGTGCCCCCAGCTGATAGAGCACGTCGGCGAACAGGTCGGCCGGTTCCACCGCGATGAAGCGCCGCCCGAATCCGGCCATGTCCCGGTAGCCGACCTGGGCGCCGATGACCACCCCGCGTTCGGCGGCGGCGGCACAGGTGCGCTGCAGGGTCAACGGGTCGCCGGCGTGGAAGCCGCAGGCCACGTTGGCGCTGGTGATGATGTCGAGCATCGCCTCGTCGTCACCCAGACGCCAGGTGCCGAAGGACTCGCCGAGGTCGGCATTGAGATCGATCCATCTGGACTCGGAATCCAACGTCATGCCTCGTGCACCTCACCCGGTAGAGCGCCTGGCTCCATCATCGGCGTAGTGCCCCGGTTCAGGCCAGGTCCAGGGACAGCTTCTGGCCCGCGGCCCGCAAGAGGGGGGCGGCGTGGGCGACGACGTCCTCGGTCATCCGGCTCGCCGGTCCCGAGACCGAGATGGCCAAGCGGGTCGGCACGTCCGGCACCTGCACGGCCACGCAGCGCACCCCGACCTCCTGCTCACCCTCGTCGAGGGCGTATCCGTGCTCGGCGGTCCAGGTCAGCGCCTCGATGAAGGCGGCGGGTGTGGTGATGGTGTTGTCGGTGTGCGCGGGCATCCCCGTCCGCTTCAAGATGTCCAGCACGTCGCTGTGCGGCATCGTCGACATGACGGCCTTGCCGACGGCGGTGCAGTGGGGCAGCACACGCCGGCCGACTTCGGTGAACATCCGCATCGAACGTTGCGACTGGGCCTGGGCGACGTAGACGATCTGGTCGCCCTCGAGCATCGCCAGGTTGGCCGATTCTCCCAAGTCGTCGGACAGCTTCTGCAGATGTGGTCGGGCCCACACGCTCAGCGTCGCGGCCGCGCTCTCCCCGAGACGGGTCAGCGCCGGGCCGAGCACGTACTGCCGATTGCCGTCCTGGCGCACGTAGCCCAACTCCACCAGGGTCCGGACCAGCCGGTGGATCGTGGGCAATGGCAGCCCGGAGGCGTCAGCTAATTGCGACAAACCCATCGTGCCGCCATGATCGGCAATAGTCTCCAGGAGCGTGAAGGCACGCTGAATGGACTGAACGCTCCCGGGACGGGCGTTGATGCTCGCGAGCTGGGACATCGGGGCTCCATAGGTTGAGTGGACTTGTAGTTTCGCATGCCGGATGTATGCGGTTGCGGCCGGTGTCCCACCGGCACCGTAGACGTTCCGTCTGGTAGATAGTAATATCCACATACCGGAATACGAGAGGGAAGCCATGGTCAACACCAGTCCTGGATACGCCATCACCGTTCGTCTCGAGGCGCCATCGGCCTCGGGAGCGACGAGCGGCCTGGTCGCCGCAGTCAGTGGAGCGGGGGGTTCGCTGACCGCCTTGGATGTCGTGGAGTCCCATGCGGACCGAGTGGTCGTCGACGTGACCTGCGACGCCACCGACGCGGCCCACGCCGAGCAGATCAACCAAGCGCTCGCCGACGTGGAAGGCGTCACCGTCCGCAAGGTCAGCGACCGGACCTTCCTGCTGCACCTGGGTGGCAAGCTCGAAGTCAACCCCAAGGTGCCCCTGAAGCATCGCGACGACTTGTCCCGGGCCTACACCCCCGGGGTCGCGCGGGTGTGCATGGCCATCGCCGAGAACCCCTCGGACGCGCGTCGGTTGACGATCAAGCGCAACACCGTGGCGGTCGTCACCGACGGATCGGCGGTGCTCGGCCTCGGCAACATCGGGCCGGCGGCCGCCCTGCCGGTGATGGAGGGCAAGGCCGCGCTCTTCAAGCAGTTCGCCGGCGTCGATGCCTGGCCGGTGTGTTTGGACACTCAGGACACCGAGGAGATCATCAGCATCGTCAAGGCGCTGGCTCCGGTCTATGGGGGGATCAACCTCGAGGACATCAGCGCGCCACGGTGTTTCGAGATCGAGCGACGACTCCGTGCCGAGTTGGACATTCCCGTCTTCCATGACGATCAGCACGGGACCGCCATCGTGGTGCTGGCCGCGCTCGTCAACGCCCTGCGCGTCGTGGACAAGAAGATCGAGGACATTTCGGTCGTGGTCAGCGGCGTCGGCGCCGCCGGCAACGCCATCATCGCGCTGATCAGGGCCGAGGGTGTGCGCACCATCGTGGCCTGCGGCCGCAACGGTGCCGTGCACCGCGGACAGGAAGGCTTGGACCCCGATCGCCAGTGGATCGCCGACCACACCAACGAGGAGGGCAAGACCGGCAGCCTCAAGGAGGTGCTGGTGGGCGCCGATGTGTTCATCGGGGTCTCGGCCCCTCACCTGCTCGATGGTGAGGACATCGCCGCGATGGCGAAGGACGCCATCGTTTTTGCCATGTCGAACCCTGATCCGGAGGTCGATCCGGTCGTGGCTCGCCAGCACGCCGCCGTGGTCGCCACCGGGCGCAGTGACTTCCCCAACCAGATCAACAACGTGTTGGCCTTTCCGGGGTTCTTCCGCGGGATGCTCGACGCCGGGACCAGTGAGATCACCCTCGAGATCATGTTGGCCGCGGCGGTGGCCATCGCCGACGCCGTGAGCCCTCAGGAGCTCAACGCCAGCTACATCGTGCCGTCGGTCTTCGACCCCGATGTGGCCCCCGACGTGGCGGCGGCGGTGCGCAAGGCCGCCGAGGGAAAAGCTCCGACCAGCTGAGGCCACTACGGAACGAGTGGCACCGCTGAGTCACAGCAAGACATTGGCCCCAACGAGACACATGAACGCAGCAAGACACAACGAGAGGTATCAGACGTGGGAGTCGACATTCCCGGTGGTGACACCGGCATCGAAGGCCAAGCCGAGATCTTGACGCCAGAGGCGCTGGACTTCGTGGCGACGTTGCAGCGCACTTTCGGTGCTCGCCGCGACGAACTGCTGGTGGCTCGTGTCGCGCGGGCGGCAGAGGTCCAGCGCACGCGACGGCTCGACTTCCTTCCGCAGACCCGGGAGATCCGCACCGGGGACTGGTCGGTCGCGCCCGCGCCGGAGGATCTGCAGGATCGCCGGTGCGAGATGACCGGCCCCACCGATCGCAAGATGACCATCAATGCCCTGAACTCCGGGGCCCGGGTCTGGCTCGCTGATATGGAGGACGCCAGCACCCCCCACTGGAAGAACGTCGTCGGTGGTCAGATCAACCTGCGCGATGCCATCCGTCGCGACATCAGTTTCACCAACCCCCAGGGCAAGGACTACGCCTTGCGGACCGACCAGCGGCTGGCCACCATCGTGATGCGCCCTCGCGGGTGGCACATGGATGACAAGAACCTGCTCATCGATGACGCGCCTACGGTCGGCGCCCTGGTCGACTTCGGTCTGTTTTTCTTCCACAACGCCCAGGAGCTGCTCGAACGGGGCAGCGGCCCCTACTTCTATCTGCCCAAGATGGAGTCTCATCAGGAAGCCCGACTCTGGAACGACGTCTTCGTGCACGCCCAGGACGCGCTCGGCATACCGCAGGGCTCGATTCGGGCCACGGTGCTCATCGAGACCATCCCCGCGGCGTTCGAGATGGAGGAGATCCTCTACGAGCTTCGCGACCACGCCTCGGGCCTCAACGCCGGCCGGTGGGACTATCTGTTCAGCATCATCAAGTACTTCCGCGCCAGCGGCCCTGACTTCGTCCTGCCCGACCGCGCCAGCGTCGGAATGACCACCCCCTTCATGCAGGCGTATGCCGAACTGCTCGTCGCGACGTGTCACCGCCGGGGTGCGCACGCCATGGGCGGCATGTCGGCGTTCATCCCGAGCCGCACCGACGAGGCGATCAACGAGCGCGCCTTCGCCAAAGTCGCCGAAGACAAGAAGCGTGAAGCCAGCCAGGGGTTCGACGGTTCGTGGGTCGCCCATCCTCGTTTCGTCCAGACGTGCATCGAGGCCTTCGACGCCGTGCTCGGCGATGAGCCGAACCAGATCGACCGTCCCGCCACTGGGGCCACGGACACGACGGCCGAGCAGCTACTGGACGTGTCCAGCGCTTCGGGATCGATCACCCGTGAGGGTTTGCATAACAACGTCGAGGTCGCCCTGCGCTATATCGAGGCCTGGATCGGCGGCCTCGGCGCGGTCGGGATCCACAACCTGATGGAGGATGCCGCGACCGCCGAGATCTCCCGATCGCAGATCTGGCAGTGGGTGCACAATGGTTCGACGCTCGAAGACGGCACGCGGATCACCACCGAGCTGGTGCGCGAGGTGCTGGACACCGAGATGGCCTCCATCCGATCTTCGTTCGGATCCGCCAGCGAGGGAGCCGACCGGCACTTCGGTACGGCCCGGGACGTCTTCGAGCAGGTTGCGCTCGGCGAGGACTTCGTTGATTTCCTCACCGACCCGGCCTACGACGCGGTGGTCGGCGCATGACAACTGCGAGGGGCAACGCTGCCTCAGGATCCAGCCTGACCGACCTCACCGCCCAGCTCGATCGCGACCTGGCGGCCTCGGATGCGGCCCTGGTCCAGGACTACCTGGGTGATAGAGGAGTCCGGCAGCCGCTGCACACCGTCTACGTTCCCGGCGATCAGTACGACGCCGACCTCGTGTCCCGGTGGGGCGCTCGAGCGGCCGAGAGCCTCGCCGAGAACGGGCCGGATGCGGCTTCGTTCGCCGCCGCCACCGGCGTGGACGCCACACTGATGGAGGATCTGTATCCACGGATCGTCGACAAGCTCGAGCGCGAGCCCATCGAGGACCTGCGGATCGACTTCGAGGACGGCTTCGGCGATCAGGGTGATGAGGTCGAGGATGCCAGCGTCATCGCAGCTGCTCGGGCGTTGACCGCAAGCCTGGAAGCCGGCACCGCGGCGCCCTTCCACGGCATACGGTTCAAGTCGTTCGAGACTGCGACCCGGCACCGGGGGTTGCGCACCCTGGACGCGTTCGTGGGTGAGATGGCGCGAGCCGAGGCGATCGGCGACGGATTCCTGCTGACCCTGCCCAAGGTCACGGCCATCGAACAGGTTGCCGCGATGGCCACTGCGTGCGACTGGTTGGAAGACACCTACGCGTTGCCTGCCGGCCGGCTCGGTTTCGAGATCCAGGTCGAGACTCCGCAGTCGATCATCGGCATGGATGGCACGGTGGCCGTGTCCCGGATGATCCAGGCCGCAGCGGGTCGCTGCACCGGCCTGCACTACGGCACCTACGACTACTCCGCCTCCTGCGGGATCGCAGCGGAGTACCAGAGCATGGAGCACCCCGCCGCCGACTTCGCAAAGTCCTTCATGCAAGTCAGTTCAGCCGGCACCGGCGTGTTCGTCTCGGACGGTTCGACGAACATCCTGCCCGTGGGCGACACCAGCGCCGTCCGCGGTGCCTGGGCGCTGCACGCTCGACTGGTGCGCCGGTCGCTGGAACGCGGTTTCTACCAGGGGTGGGATCTGCATCCTGCGCAACTACCCACCCGGTATGCCGCGACGTTCGCGTTCTATCGCGACGGCTTCGACGTCGCTGCGGCGCGGCTGCTGGCCTACACCGGAGGTGGGGACTCGCAGTACATGGACGAACCGGCCACGGCCACGGCATTGGCGGGGTTCGTGCTACGCGGGGTCGAGTGCGGCGCGGTGTCCGAAGCCGAGGCCACCCGGGCCAGCGGCAACGACCGCGCAGCGCTGGGGCGCCTGGCCAAGCGTCGCGGTCACGACGCCTCGACATCCAGTAACCCGGCATCCAGCGACCAGGCATGCAATGAGCAGGCACCCAGCGACGAGGCACCCGGTGAGTGAGGGCTTCCGAGGGTTCTCGATAGGGCTTGACGGGATCCACGCACCCTGGCAAACTTCCACCAAGAGGAAACGTATTTCCGCTGAGTGAAAGGTCAACCGTGAGCGCAATCACGACCCACGTGTTGGACACGGCGCGCGGGCGACCCGCCGCGGGTGTGCCGGTGCGACTGGAAGCCATCAGCAGCTCAGGCGTTTCGACCCTGGCGCAGGAGGTCACGAACGACGACGGCCGGGTGCCCGAGCTGGGGCCGGACGAGATCGAAGCGGGCACGTTCCGGCTGACCTTCGACACGGCCAGCTATTTCGGCGCCACCGATCAGCCAGCGTTCTTCCCCGAGGTGTCAATCACCTTCGCGGTGCAGGACCCCTCACAGCACTACCACGTCCCCGTCCTTCTCGGTCCCTTCGCATGGTCCACCTACAGAGGAAGTTGATTCACCATGACAATCTCACTGGGTTCCAACCAATACGGCAAGGCAGAAACCCACGTCGTCCGTATCTATCGCGACACCGATCGTCATGAGATCCGTGACCTGACGGTTGGCAGCGCCCTTCGCGGGGATTTCTCTGCGGCCCATGACACCGGCGACCAGAGCGACGTGCTGCCAACGGACACGCAGAAGAACACGGCGTTCGCGTTCGCCAAGGAGAAGGGCATCGACTCCCCGGAGCAGTTCGCCACCGACCTGGCCCGCCACTTCCTCACGGCCGCCCCGGCGGCCACCGGTGCTCGCGTGGAGGCCCGCGAAGACGCCTGGGCTCGGATCAGCGTCGACGGCCAGGGGCACGACCACGCCTTCACCCAGACCGGTGGCGGGACGCGCACCACGGTCGTGAACCTCGATGGCCGCGGCGAGGAGGAGATCGTCCATGTGGTGTCCGGTATTCGCGACCTGGTGGTGCTGAAGTCCACCGGATCGGAGTTCCACGGCTTCCTGAAGGACAAGTACACGACGCTGCCGGAGACCAACGACCGGATTCTGGCCACCTCCCTGGTCGCTCGCTGGCGCTACGAAGCCGGCCAGGAGGTGGACTACAACGCGACCTACGACGCCGTGCTCGCGTTGATGCTCAAACGCTTCGCGGAGATCCACAGCATGGCCCTGCAGCAGACGCTGTACGGCATGGGCAAGGCAGTCCTCGAGGAGTTCCCGCAGATCGCCGAGATCCGGTTCTCCGCTCCGAACAAGCATCACTTCCTGGTCGACCTGTCCCCGTTCGGGGTCGAGAACCCGAACGAGGTCTTCTACGCGGCCGACCGCCCCTACGGCCTCATCGAGGCCGTCGTGCAGCGCGACGAAGCCGGTGACGCCGGCAACGCCTGGCACGGCATCCCGGGCTTCTGCTGAGCCACCGCACCTGACACCCGCACGTCAACGACTGAGGAGAAGGAACCGAATGACGCACACCCTGCCCTACACCGTGAACTGCTCGATCATGTTCACCGAGCTCCCCTTGCTGGAGCGTCCGGCTGCCGTCAAGGCGGCGGGTTTCGACGCGGTTGAGTTCTGGTGGCCGTTCAGCACGGCCGTGCCGGAGGACGCCGACGTCGATGCCTTCGTCAGCGCGGTCAAGGATGCGGGTGTGCAGCTCAGCGGGCTGAACTTCTTTGCTGGGGATATGCCTGGTGGGGATCGCGGGTTGGTGTCGTGGCCGGAGCGTCGCGCTGAGTTCGTGGACAACATCGACGTGACGGTGGGCATCGGGGAGCGGTTGGGTTGTCGTGCGTTCAACGCGTTGTACGGCAACCGGGTCGAGGGCGTCGACGCGCAGGAGCAGGATGAGGTGGGCACGGAGAACCTCGTCCGCGCGGCGGGGGCCGTAGCCGGTATCGGTGGGACCGTGTTGATCGAGCCGGTCAGCGGTGCTGCGCAATATCCGCTGCTCACGGCGGCCGACGCCCTGCGGGTGATCGACCGGGCGCAGGAGGCCGGCGCCGGTGACAATCTGGGGTTGCTGGCAGATCTCTATCACTTGGCCGTCAATGGTGATGATGTGGATGCCGTGATCGCGGAGCACATCGAGCGGATCGCGCACGTGCAGATCGCGGACGCTCCGGGGCGGGGAGAGCCCGGCACCGGGGACCTGCCGTTGCTGGCCCAGCTGAGCGCGCTGCAGCAGGGCGGTTACGACGGCTGGGTCGGTATGGAGTACAAGCCCACCAAGGCCACCGACCAGACCTTTGGGTGGCTCGCCCCCTAGCCGGCGACAGGCCGGCACCCACTCACGACGTACCGGTCTTCACGCACGACACCGGCACCAGCCACGACGCCGGAACCAGATATGACACCGGAAACACCTCACGACACCGGAACCAACTCACGACATACGGGATAAGGATCATGATGACTTCACTTGCTTTCATCGGACTCGGCATCATGGGTGGCCCGATGGCTGGCCACCTCGCCAAGGCGGGTCACGACGTGACCGGCTTCAACCGCAGCCCAGGGCCGTATGCCGCGCTGGAAGAGGCGGGCGGCAAGCGCGCCGACTCCTGCGCTGAGGCCGTCAACGACGCCGACATCATCTGCGTCATGGTGCCTGATAGCCCGGATGTGGAAGAGGTGCTCACCGGTGAGGGCGGCGTCTTCGACAGCGCGCCGGCTGGTGCCTTGATCATCGACTTCTCCAGCATCCGCCCGGACGTCGCCGCGGACCTGGCCACGCAGGCCACCGAGCGGGGTTTTCGGATGGTGGACGCCCCCGTATCCGGAGGTCAGGCCGGTGCGGTGAACGCGGCGTTGTCGATCATGGTCGGCGGAAGCACAGATGACTTCGCTGAGGCCAAAGACGTTTTCGACGTGGTGGGCAAGACCATCGTGCACGTCGGCCCGAGCGGCGCCGGGCAGACCGTGAAGGCCGCGAACCAGCTGATCGTGGCCAGCAACATCCAGGCGCTGGCCGAGGCCGTGGTGTTCCTGGAGGCCTACGGCGTCGACATGCCCGCGGCATTGGAGGTGCTCGGTGGCGGTTTGGCCGGGTCCACCGTGTTGGAGCAGAAGAAGCAGAACATGCTGGATCACTCATTCGACCCCGGCTTCCGGGTCGACCTGCACCACAAAGACATGGGCATCGTTACCTCGGCCGCCCGTGAGGCCGGCGTCGTGGTGCCGCTCGGGGCGTTGGTCGCCCAGTTGATGGCCGCCGCCCGCGCCAACGGGGATGGCCAGCTGGATCACTCGGCGCTGCTGCGCGGGGTGCAGCGACTGTCCGGGCGCACCGAGCACCTGGACACCTGAACCCCTGGACACCTGAAGACCTGAAGACCTGAAGACCTGAACGAGCCGTACCGCAGTCCCTCCTCTCGACGAAAGACAGAAGTCATGCCACGAATGCGCACCGTTGATGCCGCCATCCTGATCCTGGAAAAGGAAGGCGCCACTCAGGCGTTCGGGCTGCCAGGCGCCGCGATCAACCCGTTCTACAGCGCGATGAGAGCCAACCCGGTGGTCAAGCACGTGCTGGCTCGCCACGTGGAGGCGGCGTCGCACATGGCTGAGGGATACACCCGCGCCACGGCCGGCAACATCGGCATCTGCGTGGGCACCTCGGGGCCGGCCGGCACCGACATGATCACCGGGTTGTATTCGGCCTCCGCCGACTCGATCCCGATCTTGTGCATCACCGGGCAGGCGCCGGTGGCCAAGTTGCACAAGGAGGACTTCCAAGCGGTCGACATCGCCGCGATCGCGGCACCGGTCGCGAAATGGGCCGTGACGGTGATGGAGCCCGCGCAGATGCCCGGCTCGTTCCAGAAGGCGTTCCAGCTGATGCGTTCGGGTCGTCCGGGGCCGGTGTTGTTGGACCTGCCGATCGATGTGCAGATGGCGGAGATCGAGTTCGACATCGACACCTACGAGCCACTGCCGGTGGCCAAGCCGGGCACGACCCGGGCCCAGGCGGAAAAGGCGCTGGGCATGCTGATGGCCGCCGAGCGTCCGCTCATCGTGGCCGGTGGAGGCATCGTGAACGCCGACGCCGCGGACCTGTTGGTGGAGTTCGCGGAGTTGGTGGGCGTGCCGGTCATCCCGACGTTGATGGGTTGGGGCACGATCGCCGATGACCACCCGCTGATGGTCGGCATGGTCGGTTTGCAGACCTCGCACCGGTACGGCAACGCCACCCTGCTGGAGTCGGATCACGTGCTGGGCATCGGCAACCGCTGGGCCAACCGGCATACCGGTGGTGTCGAGGTCTACACCGAGGGCCGGACCTTCACCCACATCGATATCGAGCCGACCCAGATCGGGCGCGTGTTCGCTGCCGACTACTCCATCGTCTCTGACGCCGGACTGGCCCTGAAGGCCTTGATCGAGGTGGCCCAGGAATGGAAGGACAGCGGCAAGATCGGCGGCCAAGACCACAGCGATCGTGAAACCAAGTGGGCCTACGAATGCCGGGAGCGCAAACGCACCCTGCAACGCAAGACCAACTTCGAGAACGTCCCGCTGAAGCCCCAGCGGGTGTACCAAGAGATGAACGCCGTGTTCGACCGCAACACCCGGTACGTCTCCACCATCGGTCTCTCACAGATCCAGGCTGCCCAGCTGCTGCACGTCTACGGGTCGCGGCATTGGATCAACGCCGGCCAAGCCGGGCCGTTGGGCTGGACCATCCCGGCCACCCTCGGCGTGGCAGTGGCCGCCCCGGAGGACACCGTGGTCGCGCTCTCCGGGGACTATGACTTCCAGTTCCTCATCGAAGAACTCGCCGTCGGCGCACAGTTCAACATCCCCTACATCCACGTCCTGGTGAACAACGCCTACCTCGGCCTGATCCGCCAGTCCCAGCGTGGCTTCGAGATGGATTATCACGTCCAGCTCGACTTCGAGAACATCAACTCTCCGGAACTCAGCGGCTACGGCGTGGACCACGTCAAGGTCGCCGAAGGCTTGGGCTGCAAGGCTATTCGCGTGCACACGCCCGAGGAGATCGCCCCCGCACTGGAGCAGGCGAAAGCCTGGATGGCGGAGTTCAAGGTCCCGGTCATCGTCGAGATGATCTTGGAGCGGGTGACCAACGTCTCGATGGGCCTCAACATCGACGCCATCACCGAGTTCGAAGACCTCGCCGCCGAAGGCAAGGACGCCCCCACCGCCGTGTCGATGCTGGATTGAGTCGATGCTGGATTGATCCGGGCCGTGATGGCCGTGCTGCTGAGATGTGAGTGCTGCTGAGACGGCGGTGCTGCTGAGATGACTGTGCTGCTGAGATGTGAGTGATGACTGAGATGAGGGTGATGCTGGGATGACGTCAGTGTTGATCGCTCCCGACAAGTTCAAAGGCTCGCTGACCGCAGCTGACGTCTGCGCTGCGGTCAGCCGAGGACTTCGGCGTCACACCACCAGCACCATTGCTACCTGTCCGGTGGCTGACGGCGGAGACGGCACCATTGCCGCTGCCGTCGCTGCGGGGTACGAGGCAGTGCCGGTGACCGCGGTGGGACCCACCGGGCAGCCGGTGCAGACTCACTACGCCCGACTGGACGAGATCGCCGTAGTGGAGATGGCCGACGTGTCGGGTCTGGTCAATCTGCCGGATGGCCAGATGAAACCGATGACGGCAACGAGTCGGGGCACCGGTGAGGTCATGGCCGCTGCCATCGACGCAGGCTGCACTCAGATCATGCTAGGAATCGGCGGTAGCGCGAGCACCGACGGTGGCGCCGGGATGTTGGCTGCCCTAGGAGCGCGTCTCCTCGACGCCGACGGTGCCGAGCTCGGTGACGGTGGCGCTGCGCTCGCTTCGCTGGCCAGCATCGACGTGCAGGCGTTGGCCGCCCGGATGCGGGGGGTCGCGTTGACGGTGGCATGTGACGTGGACAATCCGCTGACCGGTCCACGGGGAGCCGCCGCGGTCTATGGCCCACAAAAGGGCGCCACCCCGGCGCAGGTATCCGAGCTGGACGATGCGTTGAGCCACTTCGCTGACGTCCTTGCCGAACACGCCGAACACGACGAACACACCGATCACGCCGAACACGGCGAACTCACCGATCACGCGGGACACGCCCGTCATGACGCTCGTGACGTTCGTGATGTTGCGGGTGCGGGAGCGGCGGGTGGCGTGGGCTACGCGGCCTTGGCCCTGCTGGACGCTCAGCTCCGACCGGGGATCGACGTGGTCTTCGATCTCGTCGGTTTCGCCGGGCACCTTGCATCCGCAGACTTCGTCATCACCGGTGAGGGATCGTTGGACGAGCAGACGTTGCACGGCAAGGCGCCTGCTGGGGTGGCTTCGGCCGCAGTTGCTCGCGGCGTTCCCGTGGTGGCCGTGTGTGGCCGGACCACCCTCAGCGCCCAGCGACTCAAGGACGCGGGAATAGACGCGGCATACGCGCTGTCGGATCTGGAGCCGGACCTCGAGCGTTCTATGAGTGGGGCGGCCGCCCTGCTGGAGCAGCTGGGTGAGCAGATCGCCAAGGAACACCTCAGCCCGTAGTAGCCCATCTCACCCACGACTCAGCGCAGGAGCCCCCATTTACAGGCATCGATTCTCCGGTCAGTCTCCGTCCATCACCCGCGCGATGGCGTCGAAGTTCGGGCCCGCAGCATGAGCGGCGGCGACGTCTCAGCCTTCAATGAGCTGAGTGAGGACCACGCGCGTGCAGGGCTGACGACGTGCCTCAACGTGCCCCGGTGGGTGGACACCGTGTTGGCCGGGCGACCGTTTGCCGACATGGCCGCGCTGCACGAGACGGCCAGCGCCGCGGCGGCGCACCTGGACGACGCGGAGCTGGAACGCGCGCTGGCCGGTCACCCACGCATCGGTGAGAAGGCCAGCAGCCCGGATCACGACGCTGAGCTGTCACGTCGCGAGCAGGGTGGGGTGGACCCGGCCGACACCAACATCGTGGCGGAGATCCTCGCCGGCAACCAGGCCTACGAGGCCAAGTTCGACCGGGTTTTTTTGATCCGCGCTGCCGGGCGTTCGGCCACCCAGATCCGTGACGAGCTGCACCGCCGGTTGGATAACGACGAAGCCTCCGAACGTGAGGAGACCGTGGCCCAACTGCGCGAGATCGCCCTACTGCGGTTGAGGACGCTGGCCTGAGCCGGGTGGCATGAGGACGGCCTGTTCAACCAGCTCGGCCTAGACGAACTGGCGGCTCAACGTGGCGTGACGGTTCACGTCCTTGTAGAGCAGGTAGCGGAACCGACCCGGACCGCCGGCGTAGCAGGCCTGCGGACAGAAGGCGCGCAGCCACATGAAGTCGCCCTCCTGGACCTCGACCCAGTCGGCGTTCAGCAGATACATCGCTTTGCCTTCCAGGACGTAGATGCCGTGTTCCATCACGTGCGTCTCCGGGAACGGGATGGTGGCACCGGGTTCGAAGGTGACGATGTTGACGTGCATGTCGTGGCGCATGTCGGACTGCTCGGTAAAGCGTTGCGTGATCCATCGGCCCTCGGTGCCGGGCATCTCGCCGCCCTCGAGGTCGTTCTCGTTGGTCACGAAAGCCTCCGGAACGTCCACCCCCTCGACCTGCTGGTATTTCTTGCGCACCCAGTGGAAGGTTGCGGTCTCGGAGGTCTGGTTGTGCAACGTCCAGTCCGAGCTGGGCGGCAGGAAGGCGTAACCGCCGGGGGCCATCGTGTGAGCGGTGCCGTCGAGGGTGAGCTCGAGCGTGCCCTCCGCAACGAAGAGCACGGCTTCGGCGCCGGGGTCGACCTCGGGAGTGTCACTCCCACCCCCGGGGGAAACCTCGACGATGTAGTGCGAGAAGGTCTCGGCGAATCCGGACAGCGGCCGGGCGATGACCCAGAGCCGCGTCTGCTCCCACGTCGGCAGATAGCTGATGACGATGTCGCGCATCGTGCCGCGGGGCAGCACGGCATACGACTCGGTGAAAACGGCCCGGTTCGTGGTCAGCTCGGTCTGCGCGGGGTGCCCCCCGTGCGGCGCGTAGTACCACGGTGCCGACGATGCGGAGGATTGCGATGCCATGACAGCTCCTGTGCTGGGCGACGAACTCTCAGAATAATATCCACTTGACGGAAACTTGTTTCCATATAAAGGAAACCACTACCATGGTCCCGGAGTCAACCGCAGTATGGCACCGGCGATATGGCCCGGGGAAGATGAACTGGGCCATGACACCGGGACTGACAACAGGACCACAACACCGGGACCACAACAGCGGGACTATGGGACCGACGAGCAGGAGGAGTAGGCACGTGAGCGAGCACGATGTGGTGTTCCGAGCCCAGCGAGTCTTGACCCCCCAGGGGGAATCCGCGTTGTCGATCGGGGTGCGGGAGGGCAGGATCCGCACCATCGGGGCGTATGACGCAGAGGTGACCGGTGATCGCGTGATCGAGCTGGGCGAGGACGTCGTGCTCATGCCAGGAGTCGTGGACACGCACGTCCACGTCAACGATCCGGGTCGCACGGACTGGGAGGGATTCACCAGCGCCACGAAGGCGGCCGCGGCGGGTGGGGTGACCACGTTGATCGACATGCCTCTGAACAGCATCCCGCCGACGGTGACCGAGCAGGCGCTGGCACTCAAACGCGAGACCGCGGCGCCGCAAGCGTGGATCGACGTCGGCTTCTGGGGTGGAGCCGTGCCCGGCAACGTCCCCGACCTCGCCCCGTTGCACGAAGCGGGAGTCTTTGGGTTCAAATGTTTCCTGCTGCACTCCGGGGTGGACGAGTTCCCGCACCTGAATGCCGAGGAGCTCGTGCGCGCGATGCGCGAAATCGCGTCGTTCGGTGGCCTGCTCATCGTGCACGCCGAGGACGCCCACGTCATCGAGGGTGCTCCTCAGTCCCAGTTCCCGAGCAGCCACTACGACGATTTCTTGGCCTCGCGGCCCGCGGACGCAGAGAATCGGGCTATCGCCCAGGTCATCGACGGAGCCACGGAGACCGGCTGCCGAGTCCATATCTTGCATGTCTCCAGCGCTGGGGCGCTGCCGCAGATCCGAGCCGCGAAGGACCACGGCGTCGCGATCACGGCCGAGACGTGCCCGCACTACCTCACGCTGCGCTCTGAGGACATCCCCGACGGCGCGACGCAGTTCAAATGCTGTCCGCCGATCCGCGAAGGAGCCAACCAGGACGAGCTGTGGGCCGGCCTGGCCGCAGGGACGATCGACATGATCGTCTCCGACCACTCGCCTTCCACCATCGACCTGAAGCACCTGGACACCGGTGACTTCGGGGTGGCCTGGGGCGGAGTGGCCTCGGTGCAGCTCAGCTTGGCGGCCATCTGGACGGCCGCTCGTGCTCGTGGTTTCAGCCTTGGCCAGGTGTCTCACTGGATGTCGCAGGCCACGGCCGCGCAGGCACAGTTGAGCCACAAGGGCACCATCGTCGAGGGTGCGGACGCCGACCTCATTGCCTTCGCCCCCGACGAAACGTTCGTCGTCGACCCCGCCCAACTGCAGCACAAGAATCCGATCACCGCGTATGCCGGGAAAGAGCTGCACGGGGTAGTTCACGGCACCTGGGTGCGCGGTCGTCGGGTCGACATCCACGGTGACCCGCATGGTGCGCTGCTGACGCGCCCAACGGCACCTCCAATCATGTCTTCGACGACGCGTCCAACCGCGCGTCCAGCGGCGCGTTCAACCCCGTGATCGACGCGTCGCGATGAGTCCGCAGCGGCCGGAGCGAGTTGCGGTCGTGACTGGCGCGGGGAGCGGCATCGGTCGCGCGGTCGCTCAGGCACTGCTCCAAGACGGGTATGCCGTGGGGTTGCTCGGTCGACGCGTGTCCCACCTGCAGCAGACGCTCGAGGATTCGGCAGCCGACGCGACACGGGGGCTGACCCTGACCACCGACGTCACCAACGAGCATCAGGTCAGCGCGGCGTTCGACGCCGTGCTCACGGCCTGGGGACGGGTGGATCTGCTGTTCAACAATGCGGGCACGTTTGGCCCGGCGGGACCGCCGGATTCGCTCGAGCCAGGGGCGTGGCGGCAGACCGTCGAGGTCAACCTCACCGGGTCGTTTCTGTGCGCTCAGCAGGCGTTTGCCATCATGCGAGACCAAACACCACAGGGTGGGCGCATCATCAACAACGGGTCGATTTCTGCCCACACGCCGCGCCCTGGCGCCGCGGCATACACCGCGACCAAGCATGCGCTCACCGGCTTGACGAAGTCGCTGGCCCTGGACGGCCGCGACCATCGCATCGCGGTCGGCCAGATCGATATCGGCAACACCGCGACCGAACTGACCGAGATGATGAGCGACGCTCGGCAAGCCGACGGCTCCCGGCGTAGCGAACCCACCTTCGATGTGCAGCACGTCGCCGACATGGTGCTGGCGATGGCTCGACTGCCGTTAGACGTCTCTATCCCCGCAATGACCATGATCGCCACGGGTATGCCCTATCACGGGCGCGGCTGACCGCAGCGAGTCATCCATCCAGCGACGATTCATCGATATCGCGGTCTCTAAGGAATAAACTATAGAGCGATATCGTATCCTGACATGGAGGCTCGACCTGGGGCCGAGCGGGGCGAGGGCGTCACGACGTGCCGGACTGCCTCAGGTGGTCGTCACGCCACTCGTGCGCGGCGACGTCACCGGCAGCGCTGAGCTGCTGCTCGCGCTCGCGCAGTTCGACGCGCCGAATCTTGCCCGAGATCGTCTTCGGAAGTTCGGCGAACTCCAACCGGCGCACCCGCTGGTAGGCCGGCAGATGCTCCCGGGCGTACCGCAAGATGTCGTATGCCGTGTCCTCGTCGGGCTCGAAGCCCGCCGCGAGCGTGACGTAGGCCTTCGGGACAGCGAGCCGCACCTCATCCGGTGCCGCCACGATCGCGGCTTCGGCCACGGCGGGGTGTTCGATCAACACGCTCTCTAGCTCGAACGGACTGATCTTGTAGTCACTGGCCTTGAAGACGTCATCGGTGCGGCCGACGTAGGTGATGTAGCCCTCGTCGTCGATCGTGGCCACGTCGCCGGTGTGGTAGAAACCGTCGCTCATGGCCTCCGTGTTGCGACTGACATCGCCCTGATAGCCGGTCATCAGCGGCAGCGGCCGTCCGCTGGGGCCGCCCAGCTCCAGGCAGATCTCGCCTTCGCCGCCGGGGGCGACGGGCGTCCCGGAGGCCGGATCGACCAGGACCACCGGGAGGCCTGGCAACGGGCGACCCATCGACCCCGGTTTGAGGGCGCTGCCGGGGGTGTTGCCCACCGCGGCGGTCATCTCGGTCTGCCCGAAGCCATCTCGAAGCGGCAACCCCCAGGCGTCCTGGACCTGCGAAATGACCTCAGGATTCAACGGTTCGCCGGCGCCGATGACCTCGCGCAGCGCCGGAGGGCGAGAACCCATGTCAGCCTTGATCAGCATTCGCCACACCGTGGGCGGCGCACACAAGGAGGTGACCTCATGCTGGCGCAACCGCTCGAGCAGGTCGGCCGCGTCGAAGGTGGCGTAGTCCAGCACGCAGATGGTGGCCTCGGCGATCCACGGGGCGAAGAAGCACGACCAGGCGTGCTTGGCCCACCCGGGGGAGGAGATGTTCAGGTGAACGTCGCCGGGCTGCAGGCCGAGCCAATACATCGTGC
The DNA here is from genome assembly GCA_049650845.1 of Ornithinimicrobium sp. Classification (GTDB taxonomy): domain Bacteria; phylum Actinomycetota; class Actinomycetes; order Actinomycetales; family Dermatophilaceae; genus Ornithinicoccus. The sequence goes on along the minus strand of JBASAZ010000182.1, from coordinate 6,292 downwards.
TGAGGTGTCCCACCGGGTAGGAGACCTGAGTGTGCTCAACCAGTTTCGGACGGTTCGTGGTGCCCGACGTGAAGTAGAGCAGCAACCGATCACCGGGCGCGGTCTGGGGATGTGTCACCCCGCTGTCTTCCTGAGATGAGGCTTCGGTCAGGTCCGCCCAGCCCTCGGCATGCCCGACGCTGATCCGGGTGTAGTCGCCGGGCACGTCCTCGAAGGTGTCGACCGCAGCCGCGTTGGCAATGACGTGGCGCACCTCACCCCGGGCGATCCGATCGCGCAGGTCGGCGGGCCCGACAGCCGTGGTGGTGGGCATGATCACGGCCCCGATCTTCATGATGGCCAGCATCGAAACCCACAACTCGACCTGGTTGCCCAGCATCACGATCACCGAATCCCCCTGGCGTACCCCCCGACCGGCCAGCCATCGCGCAGTCTGGTTCGACCGACGACGCATCTGCTCGAAGGTCACCGAGGTGCTCTGACCGTCCTGTCCGATCACCACCAGGGCGGGTATGTCGTTTTCGGTCGCAATCTCATCGAACCAGTCGTGAGCCCAATTGAACGTGGCGCCGACCTCGGGCCAGGCAAACCCCGCCACGGCCGCGTCGTAGTCGGTGCGGAACTGCAGGAGATGATCGCGGGCCTGCCGGAAGTGCTCGGTCGCTGCGTTCATCGTGCCCTCGTTCCCGTTGGCGGTAGCGTCGTTGACAGTCTGCCGCGACGCGTGCTGCTGCACCACTACTGCACAACTACTGCGTTCACTGCTGCACAACTACTGGACAACTACTGCGTCGCTGCGGCACGCAAAATCAGCGAGTCAGCCGTCGGGGTGGAGGATGTTGGCGTGGACACCACAGTGATGCTGACGCTCGGCATGGTCGGGGTGGTGATCGTCTATGCGGTCCTATCGGTCTATTGGACCTCGCGCGATCCCGGGTGGTATTCCTCGTTGCCCCGGCCCAGTTGGCAGCCACCGGACATCGTTTTCGGGATCATCTGGCCGCTCAACTTTGTGGCGCTGGGGATCGCCAGTGCGGTGATCGGCCTCACCCAACCGATCTCGGTGGGGTCCACCTTCGCAGGGGTGCTCACGGTGTCCGTGGCCTTCTCCTTGGGCTGGGCGTACTTGTTCTACGTGCCTCACCGCCTCGCCGCAGCGGCGGGCTCATTGACCGTGGCGGGCGTGTTGACCTGGGCTCTCGTCGTGCTCGCCGCCGGCGTGCACTGGTGGCTTGGGGTCCTGCTCATCCCGTATGCCGTGTGGCTGACGATCGCGACGACCCTCGCCTACGGTTATGCCCATCGTGCGTCGTCACACCAGCGCGGATAGTACTCACCCGGTTAGCCCCTCATCCGCCTCGAGTGCAGCTTCACGGAATCGCACGACCACTCGCAACGTTGCCGCATGAGTTCGCACGATCTACTTCGCACGATGTGCTTCGTCATATCAACCGCGCGAATTCAACGTCGCACAATCCACCGCGCAACATCAACGTCGCAGCATCCACCGCGTAACAAGCACCTCGTAACAACTCCACGTAACAACCTCGCACAATCCACCTCGTAGGAAGAGTCTTCGTGTCACGTGCTTTTGAGTCCGTCCGGATCGGTCGTTGGGATCTGCCCCAGCGCTTCGTGATGGCCCCCCTGACCCGCAACCGGGCGGGACAGGGCAACGCCCCAACCGAGCTGAACGCCACCTACTACGCGCAGCGTGCCAGCGCCGGCCTGATCATCACCGAAGGCACCGCGCCCAGCGCCGTCGGTCAGGGATACCTGAACGTCCCGGGCCTCTACACCGACGAGCAGGTCGCTGGCTGGAAACTCGTGGCCGACGCCGTGCACGCCAAGGGCGGTCGCGTCGTGGCGCAGCTCATGCACGCCGGCCGGATCGCTCACCCGGACAACAAGGATGGGTTGGAGTCGATCGCGCCCAGCGCCGTCGTTGCTCCAGGGGAGATGGTCACCGCCGAAGGCCCCAAGCCGCACGCGACACCGCGCGCCCTCGACCTCGGCGACATGCCCGGTCTCGTGGAGGAGTACGTCAACGCGGCGCGCAACGCCATCGCCGCAGGCTTGGACGGAGTGGAGGTCCACGCGGCCAACGGCTACCTCTTGCATCAGTTCCTGGATCCGGAAGCCAACCATCGCGAAGATTCCTACGGAGGCTCGCCGCAGAACCGTTCCCGACTGACCGTTGAGGTCGTCACCGCGGTCGCCGAGGCCATCGGCGCCGACCGGGTGGGGGTCCGGATCTCTCCCGGTCACCAGTTCAACGGCATCGTCGAGGCTGACGCCGACGACGTCGCGGCAACCTACGCCGCGCTGGTCAACGGCATCGCTCCGCTGAAGTTGGCCTACCTCAGCATCCTGGCGGCTAACGGCACCGACATCGCTGCCGATCTCGGCGCCCGGTTCGGTGGCCCGGTGCTGCTCAACGACGGTTTCGGTGACGTCACCTCGTTGGAGTCGGTCGAGCGCGTGCTCGAGGCAGGCCTGGCCGACGCCGTTGTCGTGGGTCGCCCGTTCCTGGCCAACCCTGACCTGGTGACCCGCTGGGAGAACGGCCGTGACATGAACGAGCCCAACCCCGACACCTTCTACGGGGGAGCCGAGCAGGGATACACCGACTACCCGCGGCTCGAGGACCTGGGACAGGCCTCCTGATGACCGACTCCTGGACCGTCAACGCCATTCCCGACCTGAGCGGCCGGGTGGCCGTGGTGACCGGCGGCAACGCTGGTCTCGGGCTGAGCACCGTGCACCAGCTGATGGCCCACGGTGCGCATGTTGTGGTCACCAGTCGCAACGTCGAGCGCGGTCAGCAGGCGGTGGACGGACTCGGCTCGCAGCCTGGGAGCGCCGAGGTGCTTCGGCTCGACCTGGCCGATCTGTCGTCGGTGCGCGCATTCGCCCACGAGGTGGGTGAACGGCATACGAGGCTCGATCTGTTGATCAACAACGCGGGCATCATGATGGTTCCGGCAGGCACGACGCGCGACGGTTTCGAGCTGCAGGTCGGCACCAACCATCTCGGGCACTTCGCGCTGACCGGCCAGTTGATGCCCCTGATCCGCGCTACCGCCGGGGCGCGTGTGGTCACCGTCAGCAGCCTGGCCCACACCTCGGGGCGGATCGATGAGAGCAACGTCGACACGGTGCACCAGGTCTCGTCGAGCTACTCGAAGACGAAAGCGTACGGCGACTCCAAACTGGCCAACCTGTTGTTCGCCTATGAGTTGCAGCGCCGGTTCGCAGTCCACGACATCGACGCCATGTCGGTGGCGGCGCATCCTGGGGTCTCCTCGACCGGGCTGGGTGAACATCTGATCCCGCAGCGGCTTCGCCCGCTCGCACGGCCGGTGTTCGAGTTGATCACTCAGCGGCCGGACGCCGGAGCGCTGCCAACGCTGCGCGCGGCAACCGACCCCAACGCGTGGGGTGGTCAGTTCTTCGGCCCCGCGAGCCTCGGCCAATCGCGAGGGGCGCCGGTCGTGGTGGCGTCAAACGACGCATCGTATGACGCGGCAACGGCCGCCGGCCTGTGGGAAGCCTCGCGGCGGCTCACCGGAGTCAGTTATCTCTAAGCCCCGTCTCTGACCGGCAACTGGGACTAGCAGCTGGCACCGGCTGTTGCCGTGCGTATCTGCGACCGGCTATTGCCGCGCGGCCACCGCCTCAGCCTCGCGAAGGACGCGCAAAAGATTGGTGCCGGCAATCTTGCGTAGTTCTTCGTCGTTGAAGCCGCGTTCGGCTAGCGCGGCGAACAACTGCGGATAGCAGGACACATCCTCGAGGCCGACGGGCAGATCGGGCACGCCGTCGTAGTCCCCGCCGATCCCGATGTGGTCGACCCCGGCGACATCGCGGAGCTGCTCGATGTGTCCCACGACGTCCGCCAAAGTGGCCTGTGGCTGAGGGTTGCTCTGCCGGTAGTGCTGCGACCACACAGCGAAGGCGTCGAGATCGGTGGCCTCGACGCCATCGGCCCGGGCGACCTCAGCGGCCTGCATCCGCCAGTCCCAGCACTCCTGGGAGACGAAATCGGGCGCGAACACCGCCATACACACCCCGCCGGCAGCCGCCATCGTGGCGAGTACGTCGTCGGGCACGTTGCGTGGTGAGTCACAGATCGCGCGTGCACCGGAGTGGCTGAAGATGACCGGCGCGAGAGAGACGTCGAGGGCGTCGCGCATGGTGTCGGCCGAGACGTGTGAAAGATCGACCAGCATGCCGAGACGGTTCATCTCCCGGACCACGTCGCGGCCGAAGTCGGTCAGTCCGCCGTGCACCGGCACATCCGTCGCCGAGTCGGCCCAATCGGTGTTGTCGTTGTGGGTCAGTGTCATATAGCGCACGCCCAGGCGGTACAGCGTGCGCAGAGTCCCCAGCGAGTCACCGATCGAATGGCCGCCTTCGGCACCCATGAGGGAGGCGACTCGGCCGGTCACGAACACTCCCTCGACCTCATCGGCGGTTACGGCAAGGCCCAGGTCGTCGGCATACCGGTCGATCATGGAATGGATCGCGTCGATCTGCTCCAACGTCTGGATCACCGCTTGGTCGCGAGGCAGCGTCGAGGGGACCCAGACGGACCAGAACTGCGCCCCGACACATCCGGCTCGCAACCGCGGAATGTCGGTATGCGTGCTCGCTGACGGGGCGGAAATGTCCAGCGCATCCCAGTCGTAGGCCGTTTGCTCGCGGGCCTTCCACGCCAGGTCGTTGTGTCCGTCGATCAGCGGGGTGCTTCGCAGGAGCGCGGTTACGTGGTCCAGATAGGTCGTGGAGGTCACCGAGTCACTCTGGCACAGCCCGCCAGTGGTACTTCGCGAGCATTCGCGCGGTAGGACCGTCAACTCTTCGTAAGAGTTCGCGGTGGCGTTCGGGATTAGGCTCGAGCGGTGGTCACTGTCCTCGTCGCCGACGACGACGACACCGTGCGGGAGGTCGTCGTTGCGTATCTGCATCGCGCCGGTTTCCCGACCCTCGAAGCCCGCGACGGCCTGGATGCGGTGGCGGTCGTGGACACCGAGCGTCCCCAGCTGGTCGTCCTCGACGTGATGCTGCCGGGCATCGACGGGCTGGAGGCCTTGAAGCGGATGCGTCTGATCGACCCCTACCTGCCGGTATTGCTGCTGACGGCCCGCACTACCGAGCAGGACCGGGTCAACGGCCTAGAGGTCGGAGCCGATGACTACGTCGTCAAGCCGTTTAGCGCTCGCGAGCTCGTGCTGCGGGTCCAGGCGCTGGCTCGGCGTGCCACCGAAAGTCGCTCCGCGTCGTCGCCGGCAGCGAGAGGGTTGATCCGCGATGGCGACTTGGTCGTGGACCCGGTGGCGCGTTCGGTATGCCGCGGCAGCCAGGCCTTGTCCTTGACCAGTCGGGAGTTCGAGCTGTTGGTCTTCATGATGTCGCACCCGGGCGTCATGCTGACTCGCGAAGCGCTGATGAAGCAGGTGTGGGGCTGGGACTTCGGCGATGACTCGACGGTGACGGTCCACATCCGCCGGTTGCGCAACAAGGTAGAAATTGATCCTGCCAACCCCCAGCGCATCATCACGGTCTGGGGCTCGGGGTATCGCTGGGATCGGCAGACCGGATGAGGCCTGAGCTCGAAGCCGTCGCGTTGGCGGCCGGGACCGCGTCTGCGGTCGGGGTGGTCGGCGCGATCGCCACGGTGGCGTTGGCCCGTCGATCGGTCGCCGCCGCCACCGCCATGGGTCCGGTCGTGGTGGTGGCCAGCATGGCGGCCGGGATCTACATCACGGCGCAGGCCATGTTCCTATCCGTTCACGACTTCACCTTGATCTCGCTGGTCTTGGCGGCAGGTGTGCCCATCGCGTTCGTATGCGGGCTGTTCCTGTATCGGGCTGTCCGCCGGATCGATACGGCGGCGTCGCAGGCGGTCGCTGATCGCGAACGTGATCAGTCACTGGCGGCCAGCCGCCGCGAGATGATCTCGTGGGCCAGTCACGACCTGAAGTCACCGCTGGCTGGGATTCGGATCATGGCCGAGGCGTTGGAGGATGGCATCGTGACGGATCCGTCCGACTATCACCGCAGGATCCGGTATGAGAGCGACCGGATGAACCGGATGGTCGACGACCTGCTGGAGATGTCTCGACTCAACCAAGGTGACATCGACTCCGTCCGCAGCGTCGTCGATCTGGGCGAGGTGACCCGTGACGTCGTGCGCAGCCAGCAGGTGGTGGCCGAGCAGCAGGGCGTGACGGTGGAAGCGACTGCGGGGGTGATGAATGCGGGGGTGACACATGCGGCGGGGATGGTG
>JBASAZ010000181.1:0-35285 GCA_049650845.1 Ornithinimicrobium sp. | reverse complement strand
GAGCCGCTGCTGCGGATATCTCAACTGGCGATCCACCTCAACCGTGAGCTGAACACCGAGGGGCTCACACTCAATCCGCAACGTCATCTCGTGCCGCACTGGGGGCTGGGTGATCGTCCCGGCGACTTCCACGGCTTCCTGGCCGAGTACCTCCAGACCGACAAAGAGGATCTGCTGGCCTGGGAGGCGATGACCCACGACCTGACCCCGGCCCGCGTCATTGGTCGCGACGCAGACCTCGTTGCGTCCGCACGCCTGGACAACCAGGCCACCTGCCACGCTGCGGTCCGAGCGCTGGTGGCCGCCAGCAAATCCGATACCGGCACGGCCTTGGGGACGACCCCTCTCATCGTGCTGTTCGACCACGAGGAGATCGGCAGCACGACCGCGAGCGGCGCGCAGTCCACGATGCTTCCTGCGTGGCTCGAACGCATCGTGGCGGCTCGCGGTGGGAGCCGAGAGGACTACCTGCGCGCGATGGCCACCACCGTGATCGCATCGGCCGATATGACGCACGCTACTCACCCCAACTATCTGGACAAGCACGATCCCCTGCATCCGGTGCGGATGAACGGTGGGCCGGTGTTGAAGGTGAACGCCCAGGGGCGATACGCCACCGATGCGCTCGGCGCGGCGACGTTCGCCCTCGCGTGCGAGCAGGCGGCGGTGCCGATGCAGACCTTCGTCAATCGCGCAGACCTGCCGTGCGGGTCCACCGTGGGCCCGATGACGGCGGCCGGCACGGGCGCGACCACGGTGGACGTCGGTGCCGCGACCCTGTCGATGCACTCCGTTCGAGAGGTATGCGGCGTCGCCGACCATGCGGCATACATTGCCGCGTTGGGCGCGTTCCTCGCGCCGGCCGGTTAGCGGACCGCGGTCCTGCCTGTCCGGCCTGCTTCGTGCTGGCCACCGGCAGGATCACCAGAGCGCGGCTCCCGACGATGCGGGTCGGTGCCCTGCGTGCCGGTAACCCGGTAGACGTCCAACACCGCGTTCACGCCTCGCACCGCCCTCACGACGCTGGCCAGGTGGGAGGGGTCGGCCATCTCAAAGGTGAATCTCGACAGCGCGACCCGATCGCGACTGGTCTGCACCGACGCGGACAAGATGTTGACCTTCTGCTCGGCCAACGTGCGGGTGATGTCGGTGAGTAGCCCGGGGCGGTCCAGCGCCTCCACCTGCATGTTGACGATGAAGACACTGGCCTCCGTCGGGGACCACGCGACCTCGATCAGCCGGTCGGGATGGCGTTTGAGCGTGTCCACGTTGGTGCAGTCCACCCGGTGGACCGACACCCCCTTGCCGTGCGTCACAAAGCCGAGGATGTCGTCGCCCGGGACCGGGGTGCAGCAGCGAGCAACCTTGACCCATACGTCGTCCGCGCCCACCACGGTGACCCCGGGGTCGGTGCCGCGCAACCGTCCACGGCGTGGCATGACCGCCTCGGCGAGGTCTTCGGTGGCACTGTCCTCTCCGCCCAGGGTGGCCACCAGCTGATTCACCACGTGGTCGGCCGAGACGTGCGACTCCCCCACCGCCGCGAAGAGCGATTCGATCGACTGGTAGCGCAGGTCCCCGGCCACCGCCATCAGCGAGTCGTGCGACATCAACCGCTGCAACGGCTGGTTGCGTTTGCGCAGGACCTTGGCGATCTGTTCCCGGCCCTGGTCGATGGACTCATCGCGGCGTTCCTTGGAGAACCAGTGTCGGATCTTGGTCCGGGCACGACCACTCTTGACGAACTTCAACCAGTCGCGGCTCGGACCGGCATCTTGCGCCTTCGAGGTGATGATCTCGACGACATCCCCGCTGACCAGGGCATTTTCCAGCGGCACCAGCTTGCCGTTGACTCGGCCACCGACGCATCGGTGACCGACCTCGGTGTGCACCGCGTAGGCGAAGTCGACCGTGGTGGCGCCGGCCGGCAGGGCGATGACGTCACCGGCCGGGGTGTAGACGTAGACCTCGGCGGCGTGAATCTCGAAGCGCAGCGACTCCAGAAACTCATCGGGGTCACTGGTGTCGTTCTGCCAGTCGATGAGCTGCTTGAGCCAGTTGAGGTCACCCCCGGGGCCCCCGTCGTCACCATTGGTCTTGGTCTTGTGAAGCTCCTTGTACTTCCAGTGGGCCGCGACGCCGTACTCAGCGCGGCGGTGCATGTTGTGGGTGCGGATTTGCACCTCGACCGGCTTACCGTCCGGGCCCATCACTGTGGTGTGCAGTGATTGATACATGTTGAACTTCGGCACTGCGATGTAGTCCTTGAACCGACCCGGCACCGGGTTCCACCGGGCGTGCAACGCACCCAGCACGGCGTAGCAGTCACCGATCGACTCGACGAGGACACGCACCGCCACCAAGTCGTAGATCTGCTCGAAGTCATGCCCGCGCACGATCATCTTCTGATAGACCGAGTAGTAGTGCTTCGGCCGCCCAGTGACCGTGGCCCGGATCTTGGAGGCCTTCAGATCGGCGCCGATCTGGGTGCGCACCCTGGCGAGATACTCCTCGCGCGCGGGGGTCCGCTCGGCGACCATCCGGACGATCTCGTCGTAGACCTTGGGGTAGAGGTAGGCGAAGGAGAGATCCTCCAGCTCCCACTTGATCGTGTTCATCCCCAGTCGGTGAGCCAACGGCGCGAAGATCTCCAGGGTTTCGGCGGCCTTGCGGGCGGCGGACTCGGCCGAGACGTAGCGCCAGGTCCGGGCGTTATGCAGCCGGTCGGCAAGCTTGATGACCAGCACCCTGATGTCGCGAGACATCGCGACCACCATTTTGCGCACCGTTTCGGCTTGCGCTGCCTCCCCGTAGACCACCTTGTCGAGCTTGGTGACGCCGTCGACCAACATGGCGATCTCGTCACCGAACTCGGCCGTCAGCTGCTTCAGGGAGTATTCGGTGTCTTCCACCGTGTCGTGCAGCAGCGCCGCCGCGATCGTGGACGGGGTCATGCCCAGCTCGGCCAGGATGGTCGCCACGGCCAGGGGGTGCGTGATGTATGCGTCCCCGCTCTTGCGCTGCTGGCCCCGGTGAGCCTTCTCGGCGACGACGAACGCCCGCTCGATCAGCTGCAAGTCCCCTTTGGGGTGGGTGGCTCGCACCGCGCGCAACAGGGGTTCCAGGACGGGGTTGTCACTGGATCTGGGACCGCCCAGGATCGCCCAGCGAGCGCGCACTCCGGACGACGTCGCTGAGGCAGTCGGTGACGCGACGTCCTCACTCATAATGTCAGTGTATGTCGCAGACTGGGACTGATCGTGCAGCCCTCATTCGGTGGGCTCAGTGGGCGAGCAAGGCCTGCACGGCCACGCCGCCGGGCAGTCGCGCGCGGCCCTGTAGCGCGCTGATCTCCAGCACGACCTCGACCCCAACCACCTGAGCTCCTGCTCGGCGGATGAGCTCGATGGTGGCTGCCACGGTGCCGCCGGTGGCGAGCACGTCGTCGACCACGAGCACGCGTTGACCGGGCCGCACCGCGTCGACGTGCATCTCCAGCGTTGCCTGCCCGTATTCGAGCTCGTACTCGACGGTATACGTGTCGCAGGGCAGCTTGCCTGCCTTGCGGATCGGCACGAAGCCGACCCCGAGCTGCTGGGACACCACCGCACCGAACACGAAACCACGCGCCTCGATGCCGGCCACGACGTCGGCATGCCCGTGGTGGCGACCGACCACATCGGCCACGACCCGCCGACTCAACTGCGCGTCAGCCAGCAGCGGCGTGAAGTCCTTGAACGTCACCCCCGGCTGGGGAAAGTCGGGGATGTCCCGCAGCACCGCCGCCACGTCCCGGGCCAGCTGGGTGTCGAGCTCACGGCCCTGATGTTCGTGGCCTATCGCTTCGTTGTTCACCGTCGTGACTTCGGCGGCTTCTTCGGCTGATTCCGCGGGCCACGTTGCGCGTAAGGGTGCACAGCGCGCCCGCTCACCGATTCGCCTGGCGCCGACTCGCGCGGCAGCGAAGCCGCGGGGCGAGCGGCGCCGAGCGCGGTGGCACCGCCTGTTCCGGGATCGCCCTGGGACACCTCTGCGGCCGGGACGTCGGCAGCCACGCGAGCGCTACGGTCCGCCTTGCGGTCAACTTTGGTGTCCAAGGCCACGACGTCTTCGTCCCGCTGCCGCAACTGCACCAACAACGGGGTGGCGATGAAGATCGAGGAGAACGTGCCGACGGTGATCCCGATCAGCAGGGCAATCGCGAGGTCGAGCAAGGTTCCCGGCCCGATGAACACGATGCCGACGACCACGATCGTGGCCACGGGCAGCAGCGCCACCACGGAGGTGTTGATCGAGCGCACCAGGGTCTGGTTGACCGCGAGGTTGGCGGCCTGGGCGTAGGTCATCCGCCGGGTGTCTATGGCCTGCTCGGTGCTCTCCCGGACCTTGTCGAAGACCACGATCGTGTCGTAGATCGAGTAGCCCAGGATGGTCAGGAATCCGATCATGGAGGCCGGGGACACTTCGATCCCGAGGAGGGCATAGGTGCCGACGGTGAACACGACGTCGTGCAAGAGCGCCACGAGGGCAGCGGCCGCCATCTTCCAGGTCCGGAAGTACAACGCCAGCACCAGGGACACCAGCACCAGGAAGGCCACGAGCGCTTGGACCGCCTTGGTCGTCACGGTGGAGCCCCAGGAGGGCCCTACGAACGAGCTGCTGACCTGCTCGGCATCGACTCCGAAGGCGTTGGCCAGGTCGTTGCGCACCTCTTCGGAGGGTCCACTCTCCAACTGACCCGTCTGCACGCGGATCGTGTCGGTGCCGATGAGGGTGACCGACGCTTCGGAATCGGGCGCTGCCTCAGAGACAGCTCCCTGCGCGATCTCCTCGTAGTTGGCGGTGCTGGTCACCGTGCTGACCCGGAACTCCGATCCACCGCGGAACTCGATGCCGAAGTTGATGCCGCGGCCCAGCAGCCCCACCAGGGAGAGCAGGATGAGCAGCGCCGAGATTGAGTACCACCAGCGGCGGCGTCCGACGATGTCGATCGACCGTTTCCCGGTGTAGAGGTCGTTGCCTAGCTTGGCAAAACTGGCCATCAGACCGTGCCTCCTTCGATCTCGGCCCGCGACGGTTTGACCTTGACCGGCGGCAGGTTGATCTGGCCCCGCCCGAGGTAGGTCGACCGCTTGGCCCCCAGCCGTTCCGGATCCATCCCAGACCAGCGGTGGCCCTGACCGAAGAACTTCGTGTTGGCCGCAATGCTGACCACCGGATGGGTGAACATGAAGATCACGATCAGGTCGATCACGGTGACGAGGCCGAGCGTGAACGCGAACGCCTTGACGCTGGACTCCGAAAGCCAGAACAGGACTCCGGCGGCGATCAAGTTCACGGCGTCGGAGATGAGGATGGTTCGGCGGGCACGCAGCCAGCCCGTGTCCACGGCATACCGCAGGGGTCGGCCAGCGCGCACCTCGTCCCGGACGCGTTCGAAGTAGACGATGAAGGAGTCCGCGGTGATACCGATCGCCACGATCAGGCCCGTGACCCCGGCCATCGTGAGTCGGAAGTTGGTCGCCCACCCCAGCAACGTGACCGAGAGGTAGGCCAACAGCCCGGCCACGACCAAGGATCCGATGGTGACCAGCCCGAGTGCCCGGTACTGAGCGAGCGAATAGAGGAACACCAAGAGCAGGCCGACGATCCCGGCCTGGATGCCGCGACTGAGCTGCTCACCACCCAGGGTGGGGCTGATCTGCTCGCTGGTCAGCGTCGTGAACGAGATGGGCAGGGCGCCGAACTTGATCTGGTTGGCCAGGATCTCCGCAGTGTCGATGGTGAAACTGCCGGTGATGCTGGCCTGCCCACCCGAGATCGCGCCATTGATCCCCGGAGCGGTGATCACGCTGCCGTCCAGCACGATCGCGAACCGGTTTTGGGCTTCCCCAGATGGATACTGAAAGAGCCGGGTGGTGATCTCCGCGAACTTCGAACCGCCCTCGCTGTCCAGGTCCAGGGCGACTTCGACCCGACCCGTGGTAGCGCCTTGCGCGTTGCTCTCGAACCCGGCGGTGGCGTCGTCCACCGATGCTCCCGTGAGCTCCACCGGACCGAGGATGTATTTCTCCGACCCGTCGGTAGCGCAGGCCACGACCGCCTCATCCGCCGGCGCCGCGGCAACGCGGTCCCCTTCCAGATCCTCCGCGCAGTTCAGCGCCGTGAACTGCGCGCCGAGCTCGGGGGTGATCTGATCCAGCGAGCTGGGGTCCCCCGTGGCGGGTGGCACGACGTCGCTCGGTGCATCGGTCGTCTGCTCGGCATCATCGGAGGTGCCGGTCTGCTCGGTGCCGTCTTGGGCACGCAAGCCTTCCGGGAACGGTCCGTTGGTCACCTCGGCGTCGTCGGGTGCGGGTTGATCGACGCCGGGCAGTGGTGGCGCGCTCCCGTCTGTGCCATCACCCGGCGTCGGTGTCGCTGGTTCGAAGTTGTCCGGAAGGGGCAGCACCGGTGGCGGCTCCTGCGGCGCAACGTCCGCGCCGGAGGGTTGGGCCACGAGCACGGGCCGGAACTGCAGCTGCGAGGAGCGGCTCAGCGACTCCAACTGCGCGGCCGACGGGTTCCCGGGGATCGCGACCGCGATGTTGTCGCCGCCCAGCCGCGAGACTTCCGCCTCCGAGGTTCCGCTTCCGTCGATGCGGCGCCGGATGATGTCAATAGCCTGCTGTACCTGGTCTTCGGAGGCCTCACCGGAGGTGACCACCGGCTGGATGACGATCTGCCGACCGCCGGCCAGGTCGAGTCCGAGCAGGGGGGTGAACTGCGCCTTGGGGTTCGCCCACTGAGTGGCCGCAACAAGGCCGGTGAACATCAGCAGAGCAATGGCCACCAATGACCACAGCGTGCGGACCGCGGTCCGGTTGCGTGCTTTGACGGCCATCAGCCGATCACTCCCTGTCCGAGTCGGGTGAGTCCGCAGGGTTCGAGGTCGTGTCGGGACCCTCGCCGTCGGGGACCTCGCTGGTAGGGCTGTCAGGACGGGTAGCGTCGGGAGCTGCGCCTGGGATCACGGCGCGTCGGTCAAAGGTGACGACGACGCCCGGAGCCACTTCGACCCGCACCACGGGACCGTGCAGGTCTGCGATCGTGCCGAACATTCCGGCTCGGGTCATGACTGCGTCGCCGATTTGCAGCTCTTGCTGGGCCTTGCGCTCGCGCCGTCCGCGTCGGCGCTGAGCAAAAATGAGATATGCCAGCAGCGCAAGCGGTAACGCCAGGATGAGCACCGAGAGCGAACCGCTCTCGCCGCCGCTCGCAGCAGTGGTAATGGCGGGCATGAGCGTCCTTTAGCGAATATCTGATGGTGATCGGTATGAGGCAGCGCATCATGGCACGTGCCCGGGGCAGTCTAGGTGAGACGCGCAGGGCGACCAAAGAACCTCCGTCGCCACCGCATTCTGCTTATCCCAATCGGCCCCCGTCACGGGCAAAAGGCAACGTATGTTGTGCGCCCGTCTGCGCCGAGTCAGGCGGAGTCAAGCCGAGGTGCTTCCAGGCGGACGGGGCGGCCGCTCGTCCCCGGGGAGTCCTAAGCATGAATCCCTCGCGCACTAGGAACGGTTCCGCCACTGTTTCGACGGTGTCGGGCTCCTCACCGACGGAGACGGCCAAGGTGCTCAACCCGACCGGACCTCCGCCGAAGCGGCGACACAACGCGTCCAGCACGGCTCGATCAAGGCGGTCCAGACCGAGCTCGTCGACGTCGAAGAGAGCCAGCGCCGCTAAGGCAGCCTCACGGTCGACAATGTGTTGACCGTGCACCTGAGCCCAGTCTCGAACTCGTCGCAGCAACCGGTTGGCGATCCGCGGCGTCCCACGCGAACGCGAGGCAATCTGCTCGATCCCCGGTCCGTCGGCATCGATCTCCAACAGTTGCGCGTTCCGGGTCAAAATGGTGATGAGGTCCTCGGTGGAGTAGAAGTCCAGGTGCCCGGTGAACCCGAAACGATCTCGTAGCGGTGCGGGCAAGAGCCCTGCCCGAGTGGTCGCACCGACGACCGTGAATGGTGGGAGTTCGAGGGGTATCGCGGTTGCCCCCGGGCCCTTGCCGACAATGACGTCGACGCGAAAGTCCTCCATCGCCAGATAGAGCATTTCTTCGGCGGGTCTCGACATCCGGTGAATCTCATCCAAGAAGAGCACTTCGCCTTCAGCGAGCGACGAGAGAATTGACGCAAGGTCTCCGGCGTGCTGGATGGCAGGCCCGCTGGTGATTCGAATCGGCTGCTCGAGCTCGGCTGCCACGATCATGGCCAAGGTGGTCTTGCCGAGCCCCGGGGGGCCGGACAGCAGCACGTGGTCCGGGGGGGCATTGCGGCGGCGCGCCGCTTCGAGCAGTAGGCCCAGCTGGTCACACACCCGGCCTTGCCCAGGGAAGTCCTGCAGTCGACGCGGGCGCAGGGCGGCCTCCACCTGCCGCTCTTCTTCGGGCGCACCGGCAGCGACCAACCGCTCGTCGTCGGGCAGTTCGGCAACCACGCGCCCATCCCCTTCCGACATGGTCAACGGCCAAGATCCAGCAGGGCGGCTCTCAGCAGCGCGGCCACGTCCATCGGCGCCGCGTCACCAGTGGGTGCGCTCGCTTCCTGGGTGGTCACCGTGCGCACCGCTTCGTCCGCTTGCTTGGTGCTCCAGCCCAGTCCCACCAGGGCGTCGATGACCTCGCCGGCCCGCGGATGGGCGTGGCCCCTCACCGCCAACTGGGCCAACGGTGCCGTGGACACGGACCCGGTGACCGGCGCGACCTTGTCGCGCAGTTCGAGCACGATGCGTTCAGCTCCCTTGCGTCCGATTCCCGGCACCTTGGTCAACGCAGCCAGGTCGGCACCCGTGATCGCCCGTCGCACGTCGTCGGGCGCGTGGACTGCCAGCATCGCTTGGGCCAGGCGCGGCCCCACGCCGGAGACCGTCTGCACCTGCTCGAAGATCACTTGCGCGTCGGCGTCGGCGAAGCCGTACAGCGTCATCGATTCTTCTCGAACCACCATGGAGGTATGCAGATGCGCCGCTGCACCGGTCCTGAACCCCGCCGCAGTCGCCGGGGTCGTGTGCACCTTGAGTCCGATCCCGCCAACCTCGACCACAAGGTGGTCCAGGCCCACGTGGGCGACACTCCCCCGCACGGAGGCGATCATCGCGCTGTCCTCGTCATCACGCTGTCCTCGTCATCACGCTGTTTTGGTCATCGTTGCGCAGTCCTTGTCGCGCTGTGGCTTTCATGGCGTGCTCTTCCTGTGCGTGACCGTGGCGGCGTTGCCCCGCCGTTGCCCGACGTGCACAGCCCAGGCGGCGGCGCTGGCGTTGCCGCCGGATCCAGCCTGCGCGTGCAGTTGAGCCAGACGGCTGGGGCCCGTCTGAGCCGCCAACTCCTCGGCACGCCTCATCCGGTCACTCAGTGCCGCTCGGTCGAGTTGTCCTTGACCGCCCTGACGCCAAAGGTGACAGATGGCCAGGGCCAACGCGTCGGCTGCGTCCGCCGGTTTGGGCGCCACCGGCAACTGCAGAATACGCGTGATCATGTGCGTGACTTGCGCCTTATCCGCCCGGCCGTTGCCGCTCACGGCGGCCTTCACCTCGGTCGGCGTGTGCAGCGCCAGGGGCAGTCCTAGTCTGGCCGCAGCCAACATGGGCACGGCCGAGGCTTGCGCGGTGCCCATGATTCCCTTGATGTTGGCCTTGGCGAACACACGCTCAACCGCCACCGCGTCCGGTCGATATTCAGCCAACCACTGGTCGATCTCGGTCTGCAGGGTGAGTAACCGCTCGGCAGGCTCGTCGGTCACTGGAGTCCTGACCACTCCGACCGCCACCATCCGAAGGCTCCGTCCTCGCTCGCCTTCCACGACGCCCAACCCGCATCGAGTGAGCCCAGGGTCAACTCCGAGGACTCGCACGATGCAACCTCCTAAGCGACAGTCTGAAGCGTGAACACTCCCCGTGACAGCACGTTCAGCACGATCGTTCAGCACTATCCGTGTGCGAACAGGTGTTCGCCCCTTCACGGTACGCTGGCATCGGGTTGCCATCAGTCAACGACGCGCCGCAGCAGGTGCTGCCCTTCGGGCGGTCAGCACACCTCGGCGACGTCAGGATGCGCTTAGCCCCCGTCGAGATTCGCCTAGTCCACGTCGAGATGCGCTTATGCCACGTCGGGTTCTCGATGATCCATCGGACGGGTCAGCCATCGCTGCCCGTAAGGGTCCGTCCAAGTGACTTCTGCCGTGGCGGGATGAAGCACCGGGGTCCATCGAGCCTGAGTCTTCAGCCGGTGATGTCGTCGACAGAGGCACATCAGATTGTCAGGCTCGGTGCGCCCCCAGGCTGGCGGAGTTCCTGCCGGTGGCGGCGCCGAAGAATGTGTCGCTGAGGACCACGGCGTCGAGGACCACGGAACCACATGGTCCAGATCGCACCGCCGGGCGGCCACCGCACATCCGGGGAACCGGCACGTTCCGTCGCGCAGACGCACGAGTTCCTTCATCCGGGCGGGCGGACGGTACAGCGGCGAGGTCATCCCAAGCGTCACGCCGCTCTGCCCATCGACGAACATCCCGGTGATCGTGGTCTCGAAGCGGTCGAGCAGACGCTCGAGGACCTCACCGTGGATGACGCCCACGCCACCGACCTCGACTCCGGACGCATGCCGAAAGAACGCGTCGCCGTCGCGGGTGTACGGGCCTTCGGCCGCGGTCAGCGCAGCTGGGCCTCCGAGCGCTGCCGGCGCCACGCTCGCGTCTCGGCACACCGGAATCGGAATCAGCACCTGCGCGCTGACTTCGGCCCTGTCCAAGATCAGGTCAGCCAAGGCTTCGGCCCGGCACTGATCGATGCACCGGGTCGGATCGTGGGCTTTGCTCTGATGGGCAGCTTCGTCGATCGCGGCCCAGCACAGCACCGAGTCCTCCGCGTTCAGATGAGCGAACCACTCACTGACCCCGGGGACCTCACACGTGCGCACGTGGACAAAGAGGCGTTGCCGCGCTCGGATGGCCTGCTGCGCCACCGCTTCGGGGGCCACCGCGACGAGTATCCGGCGAACCCGGCGCCGCAGGGCCCCAGGCGTCATCTCGGGGGGCAGCGGGAACAGCCTCTCCTCCACCGCAGCGCACGTCGCTCGGTCTGCGAGCAGCGTTTCCTCGGCGATGATCTGGACCCGGAACGGGTCGAGGGCCCCGTCAGCGAGTGCGCGCAAAGACTGCGGCAGCACCGACGCCAAGCGCGCGGCGGTGGACACCCTGCGCTGAGCCATCCCCGGCGACATCGCAAGCACGGGCGCCGCGTCGTCGGCTCGGAACTCCCCTACATTGCCCAGCCCGAGATCGACCTCGACGAACACTCCGTGCTCGTCACGCATCTCATCACGAGAGGCGAACTGCGCTAGGCGGACCGCCTGCAGCGCGGAGGCGGCGGAGATCACGAGATTCAACCCGCGAACGTCGGCGAGCAACTCAGCAGATTCCACGCCGCGCGTCGAGCCCTGGACCTCCTCGACCAACCGCCGCAGCACGTCGATCAGCGGATCGAAGCGTTGGTCCCAGGTGGTCGTCATACGAACAAATGTACGACACACCACTGACACACCCCGAGCACCGACTGCACCGTGGTGGCCCGAAAGACCTCAGTCGTCCTCCTCCAGGGTGGCGAGTACGTCAGCGGAGATATCGGCGTTGCTGTAGACGTTCTGCACGTCGTCGCAGTCCTCCAAGGCGTCGACAACGCGAATCATCTTGCGAGCCCCGTCGGCGTCCAACGGCACTTCCACACTGGGCAAGAACGAGACGTCGGCCGAGTCGTAGTCCAAGCCGGCGTCTTGCAGAGCGGTGCGCACCGTGACCATGTCGCCGGCCTCGGTGACGATCTCGAACGCGTCGTCCAACGTGCGCACGTCCTCCGCCCCTGCTTCCAACACGATCTCGAGGATCTCGTCTTCGGTGTGGCCCTCGCGCGGCACCATGACCACGCCCTTGCGGTTGAACAGATAGGCCACCGAGCCCGAGTCGGCCATGGCCCCGCCGTTGCGCGTCAACGACGTGCGGACCTCCATCACTGCGCGGTTCTTGTTGTCGGTCAAGCACTCGATCAGCAAGGCCACCCCGCCGGGCGCGTACCCCTCATAGGTCAACGCCTCGTAGCTCGCAGCCCCCGCCTCCGCGCCGGATCCACGCTTCAGGGCGCGCTCGATGTTGTCGTTGGGCACCGAGGTCTTCTTGGCCTTCTGCACCGCGTCGTACAACGTCGGGTTCCCCGCCATGTCACCACCGCCGGTGCGCGCCGCCACCTCGATGTTCTTGATCAGTTTTGCGAACGACTTGGCACGCTTGGCGTCGATAGCCGCCTTCTTGTGCTTGGTCGTCGCCCACTTGGAATGCCCGCTCATTGTCTTCCCTCGTCTTCGGCTGCCGATCGACGCTCGATGTTACCGCTGTGCTGGGCCACCATGGCGGTGAACAACACGTGGAATCGATGGTCGGTCGTCATCTCCGGGTGGAACGACGTGGCCAAGACGTTCCCTTGGCGCACGGCTACGACATGGTCCTCACCACGATAGGACACGGTAGCCAACACCTGGACCTCGTCTCCGATCCGCTCGACCCAGGGCGCCCTGATGAACACCGCCCGGTATGCGGCGTCGCCGCCGAGTTCGACGACGTCCAGGTCGCACTCGAAGGAATCGACCTGACGTCCGAAGGCGTTGCGGCGCACCGCAATGTCCAACCCGCCCAACGTCTGTTGGTCACGATGTCCGTCGAGCACCTGATCGGCCAGCATGATCATCCCTGCGCACGATCCGAAGACCGGCATGCCCTCGGCGATGCGTGCCTTGATTGGTTCGCGCAATCCGAAGATGCGCGTCAAGCGGTCGATCGTCGAGGACTCCCCGCCGGGTATGACGAGGGCATCGACGCGTTCGACCTCTTCGGGCCGGCGGACCTCGAGCGTCCTGGCCCCCGTCGCTGCCAGCGCGGTGCGGTGGTCATGAAAGTCACCTTGCAGCGACAGGACGCCGATCAGCGGCGTCACCACCCGCGTTCGGCGAGACGGTGCGGCTCCGGGATCTGGTCGACGTTGATTCCGACCATGGCCTCGCCGAGCCCGCGAGAGACTTCGGCCAGCACCGCCGGGTCGTCGTGGAAGGTCGTGGCCTTGACGATCGCCTCGGCACGGGCCTGCGGGTTCCCGGACTTGAAGATGCCCGAGCCCACGAACACACCCTGGGCGCCGAGCTGCATCATCATCGCCGCATCCGCTGGGGTGGCGATGCCACCGGCGGTGAACATCACGACCGGCAGCGCGCCCCGCTCGGCCACCTCTTTGACGAGCTCATAGGGCGCCTGCAACTCCTTGGCTGCGACGTAGAGCTCGTCACGGGACAGGCTCTGCAGTCGTCGGATCTCCCCACCGATCTGGCGCATGTGCATGGTCGCGTTGGAGACGTCGCCGGTGCCAGCCTCTCCCTTGGAGCGGATCATCGCCGCACCTTCAGTGATCCGGCGCAGCGCCTCACCCAGGTTGGTCGCCCCGCAGACGAAGGGCACCGTGAAGTTCCACTTCTCGATGTGGTTGGCGTAGTCGGCCGGGGTCAGCACCTCGGACTCATCGACGTAGTCCACGCCCATCGACTGCAGGATCTGGGCCTCGACGAAGTGCCCGATCCGGGCTTTGGCCATCACCGGGATAGACACCGCCTCGATGATGCCGGCGATCATGTCGGGGTCGCTCATTCTGGCGACGCCGCCCTGGGCTCGGATGTCCGCTGGCACACGCTCCAGGGCCATCACGGCAACGGCGCCGGCGTCCTCAGCGATCACGGCCTGCTCGGGGGTGACCACGTCCATGATCACACCGCCCTTGAGCATGTCGGCCATCCCGCGCTTGACTCGCGTGGTGCCGCTGCGCTGCTCGGGGGCGGACTCGGAGAGGGACATCAGAAAACCTTTCATCGTGCTGTTTACGGGAGCGACTCGCGACGATGCTGCAGAGCCAACGGTTCAGTCTACGGGCCGTGATCAGATGGGTGGAGGCCATCCGTCGTCAAACTCCACCGGCTCCGGGGCCGCAGTGTGTCCGGCTAGCCGGAAGGTGCGCACCGCGCGGCGACTATGGACGGCCTGGGTCTGTGCGACGGCTTCGTTGTGGAAGCGTCGAGCCAGACGCAACCGCATTGCCATCTCCTCCAACTCGGCCGGTGGTTGGGGCAAGGCCAGGTGCATCAGCACGGTCAAGTTGCTCTCGGCTGCACATCGATCAGGCACCCAGGGACCTTCGTAGTCCAGGCAGGTGCGTGCGGCATCGATCAACAAGGCGCCGCTGGCCGGGTCGAGGTCACCGGTATAGGCCACTTCTATTGCGGTCTGCGCTCGACGCACGACCTGCGCCTCCAGGGCGGAGCCGGTGGCTTCCAGGCGGGTATGCAGGCGGTCCAGCCGGACGGCGGTGTAGGACAGGTACCAGCCCAGCGCCAGCAGGACGACCAATACCAGCCCGAGGATGTTCAGCGCTTCGATGGTGGCCCCTTCCAGGAGCGCCGCAGCGAGGAACGGTGCCGCCCGACCACACTTCCGGTCGGACGGACCGAGTCGTACACGGCGAGGACCTGGCGCCCGACCCGCGACCAGTCGAAGTATCCGGCCCGAATAGGACCGTTGCGGGACAACTCTGCACGCAGGCGTTCCGAGCCCAACACCCGCAGCACTGCAGCGGCCAAAGACTGCGCGTCACCGCGCTCGAAGAGCGCCCCCGCACGGCCCCCGTCCAACACCTCGACGAACGCCGGCAAGTTGCTGGCCACCACCGGCGCCCCGGCCGCCATGGCCTCGACCAGGATGATGCCGAAACTCTCGCCGCCGAGGTTCGGGGCCACGTAGACGTCGGCGCTTCGCAGCAGGTTCGCCTTCTCCAGCTCGCTCAGGGCTCCGAGGAAGGTGCAGACCTCAGCGACTGCGACCGGCAGATGACGCGAGACGTCGTGCGGGTCACCCGGGCCGGCGATCACGATCTCAGCCCCCGGGTGGACTGCGGTAATAGCGGGCACGGCGTTCAACAGAACGGCCAGCCCCTTCCGCGGCTCGGTGAACCGTCCCAGGAAGACGATGCGCGGTCGATCCACCTGATCGCTGCCGACCGGATTGATCGTGGACCGTGGCTCAGGTGCGGCGAACCGGGCGACGTCGAGGCCGTTCGGAATCACCACGCACGCCCCGCCGAGCTGGGTGGACACCGTCTCGGCGGCTTGCCGAGAGACCGCGATGCGGCCCGAGATCTTGTCCATGCCCGGTTGCAACATCGGTGCGGCCAGGCGCAGTGACCGGGATTTGAGCTGAGCGGAGTGGAACGTCGCCACGATGGGGCCCGAGACCGCCCATAGAGCCAATAGCGAGACGCTGGGGCTGGCCGGCTCGTGGATGTGCACCACGTCGAAAGTGCCCTGATCCACCCACGCCCGCACCCGGGCGGCCACCGCGGGGCCGAAGGCCAATCGAGCGACCGATCCGTTGTATCGCACCGGCACCGCCCGTCCCGCGCTGACGGCATACTCCGGCAGCACCGTTTCCGGTTCCGCCGGCGTGAGCAGGCTGACCTCGTGCCCAGAACGCAGGAGGAAGTCGGCGAACTCCACGACGTGGGCCTGCACTCCACCGGGCACATCGAGGGAGTACGGATTGACCAGTCCGACCCTCATGCGTGGGCCGGCGCGGATGCACCGAACGCATCCCGGTCACCCCGGGTCTCGTGTGTGTGGTGGCTGTGGTGAGCCTCCGGGGGATCGACGAACACCCGTTGCATCATGTGCCAGTCCGCCGTGTGCTCTCGCACCGCATCGCCGAGATAGTCGGCGCACTGCTGGGTCATCGACGCGATCCGGTCCTGGGTGCTGCCGGTTCCGGGATCACCGACTAGCGGGCCGAAGCGGATCACGATGCGGTATGCCGAGGCTCCCCCGCCGGCCCCCGGGTCGCGCTCGTAGTGCACCGCCACCGGTCGAAGGGGCGCCCCCGTGGTCAGAGCGAGAGCCGCTGGACCGGCAGCCATGGCCGCGTGGTGGCCGCAGAAGGTGACGCCCACGCCGCGCTCGCTCAGATCGCGGTCGGCGAGCAACGGCACGAAGGCACCCGCCCGCACCGCCCGGACCAACCGCCCGAACACTGCTCCCTCGCCGGTCAACGGCAGGATGGTCATCCCGAGGCGCTCGCGGAAAGCAAGGAACTCGGCATACAGCTCCTCGGGTTTGAGGCGTTCGGCGACGGTCGTGACCGGCGCCAGGTGGCAGGTGGCCCATGCACCGGCAGTGTCCCAGTTGCCGAGGTGCCCCAGGAAGAGGACCTGGCCTTGACCGGCGGCGATGTCGGCTCGCACGCCGTGATCGCCCTCGCAGCGCACCCGCTGAGCGAGATCTGCGGGGGTGCGGTCGGGCAGCCGGAAGGCGTCGCACCAGTAGCGCATATAGGAACGCATGCCGTCCCGGACGAGCGCGTTGAGCTCATCGGCGCTCAACTCCGGGCGGACGATCGCGTAGTTGGCTCGCATTCGCTGCACGTCGCCGATGTCTCGGGCGTGCGCGGCCAGGGCGATCAGGTCGAACAGCCGGTATGCCGACCGCTCGGGGAGCAACCGGGTGCCTCGCCACCCCCACCGAAAGGCCTGCAGCCACAGCCGGTCCGCCGCCGCACTCACCGCGTTCCTTTGGTCTGCGCGTGGACCATCGCCACCCGCTGGGCCACGGTGAACGCACTGGCCAAGGCGAGCAGGACCAACACGACGGTCAGCACCCACATCGGCAGGAACAAGCCAACGAAGCCGGTGGCCACCAGGATCACCACGAGCCGGTCGGCCCGTTCGGCGATGCCGCCCTCGCACCGTAGTCCTAAGCTCTCCGCCCGGGCCTTGACGTAACTGGTGACGAAGCCGAGCACCAAACACAGCAGCGCCAGGTAGGCGTCGACGAGATCGTCTCCGCGGCCGGCGAAAAAGAGGATGAGCCCACCGAAGATCGCCGCGTCACCGACCCGGTCCATCGAGGAGTCGAGGAATGCGCCCCACGGGCTGGACCGCCCAGCCTGACGGGCCATGTTGCCGTCCAACAGGTCCGTGAAGGCGCAGACCCCGATGAGCACGCTGCCCCACCACAGCTCGCCGAGGGGATAGAGCACCACACCCCCGATGACCACGCCGAGGGTGCCGAAGATGGTCACCGCGTCCGGGCTTATCCCCCGTTTGAGCAGCGCCGCAGCCAACGGGGTGAACAAGCGCGCGAAGAAGGCCCGGGCATAACGATTCAGCATGACTGCTGCGGCCATGCCGCCACCAGCTGGGCGCGCACGTCATCGAGCAGCATGGGTAGCGCCTTGGTCTGCGCGATGATCGGCAGAAAGTTCATGTCGCCACTCCACCGCGGCACGACGTGCTGGTGCAGATGGGCGGCGACGCCGGCTCCGGCGACCTCGCCCTGGTTCATCCCCAGATTGACTCCGGCCGGTGAGCTCGAGGCATTCAACGCGCTGAGCGCGGCCCTGGTCAGCGCAGTGAACTCCGCGAGCTCCTCCTCAGCCAGATCGAGGTAGAGCGGCACGTGTCGATACGGACAGATGAGCATGTGGCCCGGGTTGTAGGGGAACAGGTTGAGCACGACGAAACAGTGCTCTCCGCGATGCACAATGAGCCCGTCCTCGTCGCTGCGCTGCGGCGCCGCGCAGAACGGGCACCCCGTGCCCTGCTCGGCCGAGGGCCGCTCCCCGCGCACGTAGGCCATCCGGTGGGGGGTCCACAGACGTTGGAAGCCGTCCGGAGATCCAGCGAAGTCTGTGGAGTCAGCCACCTCAGCGGCCTGGTCATCACCGGTTTCCGCCTGTGCCATGGCCACGATCCTAAAGGCGCCTCGGGGGAAGCGGCGCACCCGCCGCGGCGTTGCTGTTGCTATGGACGACACGAACCATCTTGAGGACAAAGACTCCACGCACGGGCCGAGCAACCCACCGACGTACGCACCGCCCGCCGCCGCGTGGGTCCGCGAACAGCTGGAACAGATCGATGCGGCAGGTGGCGACACCGCAGCGGTCGACATCCAGGGGTTGCCCGTCGTGGTGTTGACGATGCGCGGGCGACGCAGCGGCGCCCTGCGGCGGGTTCCGTTGATGAGGGTCGAACACGAAGGGGTGTATGCGGCTGTGGCCAGCAAGGGCGGCGCACCGGATCACCCGGAGTGGTACTTCAACCTGGTCGCGGATCCCGCGGTCGACCTGCACGACGGGACCACCCACACGCCGACGCGAGCGCGAGAGATCGACGGCCAGGAGCGGACCCGATGGTGGGCGCGATGCGTCGAGGCCTTTCCACAGTATGCCGACTACCAGCGCGGCACGGACCGCCAGATCCCGGTGTTCCTGCTGGAGCCCGTGACGCACTCCTCGTAAAGCCGTGATCCAGACGGTCACACCTGACGGCGCTGCGCCACGGCGCTGACGATCTCCTGCACCGCGTCGGCCACGGCCACACCGTTTTTCTGCGTCCCGTCGCGATACCGGAACGACACCGCGCCGGCCGCTTGGTCCTCTTCGCCGGCGATCAGCATGAAGGGCACCTTGGACTTCTGCGCGGTCCGGATCTTCTTCCCGAACCGGTCGTCGGAGGTGTCGACCTCGACCCGGATCCCCTGCGCACGCAGCAGCGTGGCCACCTGCAGCAGATGCTCTTCGAAAGCCTCGGCCACGGGTATTGCCGTGACCTGCACTGGCGCTAGCCACGGCGGGAAGGCCCCGGCGTAGTGCTCGACCAGCACGCCGATGAACCGTTCGATCGAGCCGAACTTGGCGGAGTGGATCATCACCGGGCGCTGCCGCGAGCCGTCGGCGGCCTGATATTCCAGACCGAAGCGCTCGGGCTGGTTGAAGTCGAGCTGCACGGTCGACATCTGCCACGTCCGCCCGATGGCGTCCCTGGCCTGCACCGAGATCTTCGGACCATAGAAGGCCGCGCCGCCGGGGTCGGCCACCAGCTCCAGGCCCGACTCCACCGCCACCTTCTCCAACATCTGAGTCGCGACCGCCCAGTCCTCATCGCTGCCGATGAACTTCTCCGAGTCGCCCCGGGTGGATAGTTCGAGGTAGTAGTCGGTCAGACCGAAGTCACGCAACAGACCGAGCATGAACTCCAGCAGGTGCCTGATCTCATCCGGCGCCTGCTCGCGGGCGACGTAGGAGTGCGAGTCGTCCATCGTCAGCCCACGGACCCGGGTGAGTCCGTGCACCACACCGGACTTCTCGTAGCGGTAGCACGCGCCGAACTCGAAGAGCCGCAGCGGTAGTTCGCGGTAGGACCGACCCCGCGAGCGATAGATCAGGTTGTGCATCGGGCAGTTCATCGCCTTGAGGTAGTAGTCACTGCCCTCGAACTGCATCGGCGGGAACATCGTGTCCTTGTAGTACGGCAGATGTCCCGAGGTGTGGAACAGCGCCTCCTTGGCGATGTGCGGGGTGCCGACGTATTCGAAGCCCTCCTCGATGTGACGACGACGGACGTAGTCCTCCATCTCACGCTTGAGCACGCCACCCTTGGGGTGAAAGACCGGCAGTCCGGAGCCGAGCTCCTCGGGGAAGGAGTACAAGTCCAGCTCAGTGCCGAGCTTGCGGTGGTCGCGGCGCTCGGCCTCGGCCAGGCGTTCCAGGTATGCGGTCAGCTCGGCTTTGGAGGGCCAGGCGGTCCCGTAGATGCGCTGGAGCTGAGGATTCTTCTCGCTTCCCCGCCAATAGGCAGCCGCGCTACGCATCAGCGTGAAAGCATTGCCGATCAGTTTGGTGT
This sequence comes from Ornithinimicrobium sp., assembly GCA_049650845.1. Lineage (GTDB taxonomy): Bacteria > Actinomycetota > Actinomycetes > Actinomycetales > Dermatophilaceae > Ornithinicoccus. Next base: position 15,491 of record JBASAZ010000181.1, on the reverse strand, counting down.
TGGGCAGGTGGGGGCCCCGACAGAGGTCCCCCCAGACAACCTTGTCGGTCCGATCGAGGTTGTCGTAGATCGAGAGAGCGGCTCCGCCGACCTCGACGCCCGCGCCGTCCGCCGCCTCGTCGGCTGCGCCGCCCTTAAGCCCGATGAGCTCAAGCTTGTAGGGCTCGGCAGCCAGCTCATCGCGGGCCTCCTCGTCGGAGACAGGGCGGCGGTGGAAGGTCTGCCCGGTGTTGATGATCTTTTGCATCGTCTTTTCGAGGCGCTTGAGATCCTCGGGGGTGAACGGCTGCTCGACATCGAAGTCGTAGTAGAAACCGTCCCGGATCGGCGGGCCGATGCCGAGCGTGGCCTCGGGGAAGGTCTGCTGCACCGCTTGGGCAAGCACGTGTGCCGTCGAGTGCCGCAGCACGTCCAGGCCCTCCGGTGAGTCGATCCTCACCGGCTCGATGCTCTCCGCCCCGGCCACCTCGTAGGCGAGGTCACGCAGTTCGCCGTCGACACGGCATACGACCACGGAACGGTCATCGGCGAACAACGCCGCCGCCGTGGTGCCCGCTTGGACCGCCCGGTCGTGACCGGCGACGGACACGGTGACCTCACTGGGCACAGTTCTGCTCCTTGATAGCGCGCGACTCGACCGGTTGATCGACTCAGGACGCCACCTTATCCAGGTCTCGCGCAGCGAACGGTGCCAGAGGACTCCGTCTCGACCGACCGTTGACGAACCTTCCCTCGCAGGGATAACGTACAACTCAATGGTTGTACGAATAGAACTCAGTGACGGCGAAGTCGACCGCATCTTCCGGGCCCTCGCCGACGCGACTCGTCGCGACATCCTGCGGCGAACCCTGGCGGGCGAGGCGTCGGTGTCACACCTTGCGGCGGCATACGACATGTCCTTTGCCGCCGTGCAGAAGCACGTAGCCGTGCTGGAAGGAGCCGGGCTCGTGACCAAAGAACGCCGAGGGCGCGAGCGTGTGGTGCGCGGCGATCCCGACGCGTTGGCGCGGACCCGCGACCTGCTGCAGCGCTACGAAGATCTCTGGCGCGCACGCATCGCCCGCCTCGATGACCTCCTCACCCACGATCCACCAGACTGAAAGGCCACATCATGCCGCTCACCTCGCTCACCAACGACCCGGCCGCGCTCACGATGACCGTCGTCGCCGACTTCCCGGTCTCCGTCCAGCGCCTATGGCAGGCCTATGCCGACCCGCGGCAGCTGGAGAAGTTCTGGGGGCCCCCGACCCATCCGGCCACGTTCACCCGCCACGATGCCGCACCCGGCGGCCTGTCCACCTACGCGATGACCGGGCCGGACGGTGAGCAACACCACGGATACTGGCAGTGGCTTGCGGTCGAACCGCAGCAGTCGTTCGAGGTGATCGACGGATTCGCCCTGCCCGACGGCACCCCGAACGCGGACTTGCCGACGACGCGGTCGGTCTTTGCGTTCGAAGCCACGTCGAGCGGAGCGCGAGTCACGACCACAACCTCCTTCAACAGTGCGGACGAGCTCGCCAGCCTGATCGAGATGGGTATGCAGGAGGGCTTGACTCTGGCCATGGGTCAGATGGATCAGGTGCTCGCGGACTTGCAGTCCTTCGCCGCTGACCTGCCGGCGATGGCCCAGATCCTGAGCGACACCCAGGTGCGGGTCAGCCGCGTCATCCACGGGTCCCCCGACCTCGTCTGGCGGGCGCATTGCGAACGGACGCTGCTCCAGAAGTGGATGCTCGGACCTGATGGGTGGACGATGCCGGTCTGCGACGTGGCCAGCGAGGTCGGCGACGCGTACCGCTACGAGTGGGAGAACGGCGAGGATCGCTTCGGCTTTGAAGGCACCCTGGTGGAGTCCATGCCTCCGTTTCGCTCCGTCACCACAGAAAGCATGATCGGCATGCCGGGGGCGAGCACTCTGAACGAGCTGACGCTCACCCCGGTGGCCGACGGCACGCTACTCACGCTCCTGATCACGTATCCCACGATGGAGGTCCGGGACACGGTCCTGGCCACCGGCATGGTCGCCGGAATGGAAGCAAGCTATGCCCGACTCGAAGCCGAGGCTCTGATCCCTGCCTGACAACAGGGGTGAGGACCCCGTCCTGTCGATAGCTCACCCCTGGTGCGCCGGCTGATCGACGGAGCCGCGGTGGCCTCGGCGAAACTTCCGGGCGACGAGGAGGCCGCCGCCCGTGAGAAGAACCAGTCCGGCGGCCGAGATCAGGAACGGCCACGATCCCGGCGTCGTGCCAAAGGTCCCCAGCGCCACGAAGGAGAACGTGCCCGGAATGATGCCCACCGCGGTGCCGATGGCGTAGTCCCGGGTCCGGACCGAGGTCAGTCCAGCGGAGTAGTTGATGACGGTGAACGGGAGGATGGGCACCAGTCGCACCGCGATGACTGCGAGGATCCCGCGCCGGTTCAGCAACGCGTCGACTCGGGCGACGCGCGCGCCGGTGATCCGTTCGACGGCGTCGCGTCCGAGCACCCGGCTCAGGGCGAACGCCGCCGCCGCGCCGAGGAGCGCCGCGAGGAAGACCACCACCACCCCGAGCACCAGCCCGAACATCACACCGGCGAGCGCGGCGAAGACGTTCTTGGGCAGCGGGAGCAGGGTGGCCATCGCGTAGATCAGCACGAACACGACGGGGGCGGCCGGACCCGCCCCGGCGACGTACGCCTGAATCTGCTCCACCGTAGGCAGGCCGACGACGGCGGCGATCACTCCTGCAGCGACGAGGATCGCCACCAGGACGAGCAGACGCAACCACGCCACTCGGCCCGAGGGGCGCGGCTTCTGCGCAGGTCCGGAGTTGGTTCGGCGCGCCGACGTCGGCTCCGCGCGGTGTCGGGGCGCTCTCACGGCGAGGACCGGCCTGAGGCTCGTGAGCGGTCAACCCCCATTGCTGCCTTCACGTCGAAGTCGCTGGCCGCATCGGGGCTGCGGACTGTGCTGCGCCGGGCAACACTGCCGACCGCGTCGAACAGCAGCGAAGGTCGCGCGCCGATCGAGTTGGCGAAGATGGCGGTCACCGAGGCGGCCATCGCGATCATCGCCCAGACTGGGTAGACCAGTCCGGTGGCGGCCAGCGGAATGCCGATGCCGTTGAAGGTGAACGCGAGGGCGACGTTGTGCCGGGTTCGGCGGTACGCCGAGCGCGACAGGTCCCGGGCGCCCAGGACCGCGCCGAGCTCGTCGCGCACGATGATCACGTCGGCGGACTCGACGGCGATGTCCGTGCCACCACCCATCGCCACCCCAACGTCAGCCTGCATCAAGGCGGGAGCGTCGTTGATGCCGTCACCGACCATGGCCACGCGGGCACCACCAGCCTGGAACTCGCGAACGATCGCGGCTTTGTCCTCCGGGAGCACCCCCGCCCGGACATCGTCGATTCCCAACTGGGCCGCGATGATCGCGGCCGCACGGGGATTGTCACCGGTGACCAGCACCGGGGTAAGGCCGTCGGCCTTGAGCTGCGCCAGGGCCTCCGCGGCTTCTGGGCGTAGTTGGTCACCGAGCGCGATCACCCCGAGCGGAGCCAGGTCGGCCGCCACGGCGATCACCGTGTGGCCGTTCTGTTCCAGCCGGGCGATGGATTCGGTGAGGGGTGCGAGGTCGACGCCGCTATCGGTCAGGAGCTGAGGGCGCCCGACCAGGATGTCGCGGCCCTCGATCCGTGCGGTCACTCCGAGCCCAGTCACCGAGGTGAACTCCTGGGCCGTCGGTAGGGTCAGTCCGCGGTTGCGTGCGAAAGCGACGACGGCGCGGGCCAGGGGGTGCTCGGAGGGGGTCTCCGCGGCGGCGGCGAACCGCAGCAGGTCATCTCCTTCCTCGAGGGCCGCGATCGCTCGGACATCGGGGCGGCCCTCGGTGAGGGTTCCTGTCTTGTCGAGCAGGACGGTGTTGACGAGGCCGAAGGTCTGGAACGCCTCCCCCGTGCGCATGATGATGCCCCGGTCGGCGGCTTCGCCAGCGGCCCGGACGATCGCGAGTGGAGCGGCGATGCCGACCGCACACGGGTAACCCATGACCAGCACACCGAGCGCAGCGAACACGGCCCGGCGCACGTCCGGCTCACCGGCGAACACCCAGCTGCCGGTCAGCCAGCCAACCAGTGCCAGGCCCGAGACGACCAGGACGGTCGGTGTGTAGACCCGCAAGACACGATCGACCAGATGCAGGATCCCCGGCTTAAGCGCCCGGGCGTCCTCGACGTGGTGCACCACCTGGGCCAGGAAGCTCTCGGTGCCGACCTTGGTCACGGTGACCAACAGGCTGCCGGCGCCGTTGATCGACCCGCCCACCACCTCACTGCCGGAGCCAACCTCGGCGGGTACCGGCTCGCCGGTCACCAGGGAAAGGTCAACGACAGAATCGCCCCCACAGACCCGCCCGTCGACCGGGATCCGCTCACCAGGGCGGACCCGGACGAGGTCCCCCACCACGACATGCTCGATCGCAACGTCGCGCTCGGTGCCGTCGCGCACGACGCGAGCGGTGTCGGGCTGCAGGTCCAACAGCTTCTTCACTGACTGACTGGAACGGGTCTTGACCAGCAGCGAGAGCCACTCGGAGAAGATGTGGTAGTTCACCACCAACACGGTGACGGCGAAGAAGGATGCGGTTGGATAGTCGCGGAAAACGCCGGACAGGCCGATCACTCCGCCGGCGAGGCCGGCGAAAGCGCCCACCTCGAGCAGCACGTGCTGGTTGAGGATCCCTCGCCGGGCGGCCTGGTAGGCCATCCGCACGATGTGCGGTGCCACTCCGAAAACCACGACGAACGCGAGCAGAGCGGTTATCCACCCAGTCGCCAGGCCCCCGACCGGTCCGACCGTTCGGGCAGCGTAGAGCAACGCCGCCGGGCTGAGGACAGCGAGCGACCCGAGCATCGCCCGCGCCCGTCCGGCGGGTCGAAGCACGGCGTAGGAAACCGGCACCATCAGAATGACGACCGTGAGCGGCACCAGCAACGACCACAGTCCTGAGACCGAGAGGATCAAGGCGATCGCCGCGAGGCTCGCAGTGACCGCACCCAGCAAGCGGCCCCCCTCGCGGACGAGGTCGGCTTCCTCGTCTTCGAAGGGACGAAGCTTGCGCGGGTCGTAGAGGTCGTAGCCGATGTCACGCAGTGTCCCCAGAATCTCGTCCGGGGTGGTCACGGCAGTCTCGTAGTCAATCAACGCCTGCTCGTGGGTCAGGCTGACCGACACCTGCCTCACTCCCGGCTTCCGACCCAGTGCCTTCTCGATCGTGCCGGTACACAGGGAGCAGTGCAGACCCGCGATCCGAGCACGGATCCGCGCCGAGCCCTCGATGCCGGTCGGTTCCGGTGCCCATAGGTCATCGGTGATCTCTGCTCCGGCAGTCACCGTCCCTCGCTTTCGACGGGATTGCTCTGCAGCCGCAGGCTCTGCGGATGCTCTTCTGGTCATCGGTACTCGTCTCCTGGAAGTGCGGTGCCGCAATGTGGATGCGGCCACCGTAGAACCTTGTCCTTAGGATAAGGTCAAACAGACCCCTGACCACGCACGAGGAGGCACAAGAATGCAGCTCGTCACCGTCGGAGGCGCTGCGAAGCAATCGGGGCTCAGCGCCAAAGCAATCCGCCTCTACGAACGCAAAGGACTGCTCAACGAAGCCGAACGGACCGAGGGCGGCTACCGCCTCTTCACCCCGCACGATGTCGCGGTCCTGCACTTCATTCGACGCGCCAAGACCCTGGACCTCGGGCTGGATGAGATCAAGGACATCCTCGACCTCCAACGCGGCGGTGAGCAGCCCTGCCAACGGGTCACCGCGATGCTCGACGCACACTTGGCCGACATCGACCAGAAGCTCGCTGACCTTCGCGGGTTGCGCGACTCCCTGCGCAGCGCACGCCGGGTCGTCGCCAGTGCCCGCCGCGATGGCAACCCCGCGGTCGTCTGCCAGATCATCGAGTCGGTGTCCGCCTAGCTCTGCTCGGGAACGACCGCACGGCCCTCGACGTTGGGCGGGCATGACGGCATACCGACGTACGACGCGCGCCGCTGTGTGCGCTACGGCTCTCCTGGTCGGGCTGGCCGCCTGCGCCGGACCGGGTGAAGACGAGCCCGACCAGTCGGCCGCCTCCACGGACGCGAGCGGGGAGCAGGCTGACGTCCTCCCCGCGGAGAGCCTGTTCGTAGCCGCCCCTGATATCACGGTCGACGCCTCCGGCACGTCCGCGACCCTGAGCGTGACCACGGATCTGGACATGGCGTGTGCGGTGGTCTTCGGTCAGACCGAGGCGTTGGGCGACGGCATCGCCACCGACGACGACATGGGAGGCGGCGCCCACGCCGACCACTGGGCCGTGATGCGTGGCCTCGAGCCGGACACCCTCTACTACTACCGCGTTCAGGGCTCCGGGGCCGACGGCCGGCTCTACCAGGGCGAGCTGGCCACCTTCCGGACGCCGGCAGCCGAACCGTCCGATGCGCTCGGCCCCAACGCCGCCCTCGACGCCGAGATCACGCAGGTCAGCTCGGAGTTCAACGACTCGTTCGCCGGTGCGAACGCGGTCGACGGCGACCCGAGCACCGAGTGGTCCACCGCCGGCGACGGGGACGATGCCTCGCTGACCCTGGACCTCGGCGAGGAAACCGACATCGTCGGCTTCGGCTACCGCGGCAGGTCCATGAGCGACGGCACGGCCATCGTCGAGGCCTACTCAGTCACGGTCGACGGAACCGAATACGGCCCCTTCCCGGGAGGCACCGACCTGACGGTCACCGAAGCCCCAGCACAGGGGCAGGTCATCACCTTCGACGCCGTCACCACGACTGGGGGTAACACCGGCGCAGCAGAGATCGAGATCTACACCAGTCCTTCGGGATAGCTGCTCCGGGTCCGCCTGCCCCGGCCTGCGTCACCGGCAGTTCCGAGGTGGCCATCGTGAGGGTGCCGCTAGTCGCCCTCGGATCAGACGGGGCCTTTGGACCCTGGCGCCGACATCCTCGGACTGAGAGCGTCATGCTGAAGCGCCGCCTGACAGGGACGATCTGGTCCCGGGCCTTGTCACGAGGAAAGACACAGCATGTCCGAGCACCTGATCGAGATCTCAGGACTAGTCAAGACTTTCGGCTCAACCCGCGCTCTCGACGACCTCGACCTCACGGTGAGTCAGGGCGAGGTGCACGGTTTCCTGGGGCCCAACGGGTCCGGCAAGTCCACGACTATTCGCATCCTCTTGGGACTGATGCGCGCCGATAGCGGGCAAGTCACCCTCTTCGGGCAGGACCCATGGAACCACGCGGTGTCCCTGCACGAGCGACTGGCCTACGTGCCCGGAGAGGCGACTCTGTGGCCGGGCCTGACCGGGGGTCAGTGCATCGATATCCTCGGCCAGGCTCACGGCCAGATCGACGCTTCTCGACGCGACACCCTGATCGAACGCTTCCAGCTCGACCCCTCCAAGCGGGCCCGGGACTATTCCAAGGGCAACCGGCAGAAGGTCTCTCTCGTCGCGGCCCTGGCCGCCGATGTTGAGCTGCTGCTTCTCGACGAGCCGACGGCGGGGTTGGATCCGCTGATGGAGGAAGTCTTCCAACAGGTCATTGGCGAGCGCCGCGACGCCGGCAGCACAGTCCTGCTGTCAAGCCACATCATGGGTGAGGTCGAGGCTCTTGCGGATCGGGTGTCGATCATCCGTCGGGGACGGACCGTCACCTCCGGAACACTGACTGACCTGCGCCGACACAGCCACAGCAAAGTTCGAGCGGTCACCGACCGCCCCCCAGCCGGACTGGGAGAGCTGGCGGGCATCACCAATATCGAGATTCATCCGCTGGGTGAGACCGGCGGCACGGCTGCCCACGACGCGAGCACTCGCAGTGAGGTCCAGGCCTCCGCCGAGCCGGATGCGGTGGGACCGCTCGTCGGCCGACTCCACGAGGCAGGCATCCATACCCTGACGGTGACTCCACCCAGCCTGGACGACCTCTTCCTCCAGGCTTACGCCGATGACACCGCCTCCTCCTCAGGGGCGCGGCCGACACAGCTGCCCAGTGGGAGCGTCGACTCCCCTCGCCGGCCCAGGACGGACCAGGCGTCACCACGATGAGCTCACTGAGCCTGCACGGCATACCGACGATGGTCACGATCAACCTGCGCACCGGGTGGAAAACGTTGACCATCTGGATCGTCGGTTTGATCTCGCTCATGGTGATGACGACCACGTCGATCACCTCGCTCTACGACACCCCCGACGCGTTGCGCGGGTATGCCGAGAGCGTCAGCGGCGACGCCATACTCATGCTGAACGGCAAGGTCGCCGGGATCGGGTCGCTGGGTGGGGTCATCGCCAACGAGTTCGGCTTCATCCTCAGCTTTGCCATCCCGCTTATGGCAGTCGCGCTCACCGCCCGGAACACGCGAAAGGACGAGGAAGCCGGTCGTCTCGAGCTGCTCCTCGCGGCACGTATCGGTCGACACGCGCCCATCATGTCGGCCACGCTGGTGGCATCGGGTGCCCTGCTGCTGACCGGTTTGGGTTGCGCCCTAGCCATGATGGCGGCCGGTGTGCAGGTCGGTGGGGCGCTGCTCTACGGCGCGGGCATTGCCGGGCTCGGATACGCCTTTATCGGGATGACCGCGGTCGCCGCCCAGGTCGTTGAGCACAACCGAGCGGTATGGGGCATCGGTCTGACATTGGCGGTTGCCTCCTACCTGTTGCGCGGGATCGGCGCCACCAGTGACAACGCGTTGTTGTGGCTGTCGCCGCTGGGCTGGGTCGACGAGATCCGCCCCTTCGGTGACGCCCGGGTTTGGCCGTTGCTCCTCACGTTCGGTTGCGGGACACTGCTTATCGCGGCGGCCTTCTGGCTCAGCGCGTCGCGGGACGTCGGCAGCGCCTTGGTGCAGCCACGCAGCTCCAGGCCGAGAGCCTCCGTCTTCCTACAGAGCCCCGTCGGGTTGGCCTGGCACGAGCACCGTGGGGCCATCATCGGTTGGACCATCGGTGCCGTGGTGCTGATGGCAACCTACGGGTCGCTGACCAGGGAGATTCTCGATGCCCTCCGAGACAATCCGGCCCTTGGTGAAATGATCGGGGTCGACGTCACCATGGCCGACCGGCTGCTTGCCCAGGTGCTTTCGACCTTCGCCATGATGCTTGCCATGCTCGTGGCCGCCTTTGCGGTCATGGCGATCGGCTCACTGAGCGGCGAGGAGGACAGTGCGCGACTCGAGGCGCAGCTTTCCGGTGACCGTTCCCGGTGGGCATGGCTCGGCGTGCACGTGCTGGTGGTGACTCTGGGCATGGTCGTTGTCGGGCTAGCGGGCGCAATCGCGCTGGCCTGGTCGACCGCCGCTTCAACGGGTGACAACGAGTGGATTTCACAGGTCCTCACCGGCGCTGCGGCCTATCAGCTGGCCGCCCTGGTGTTCCTCGCCCTCGTCGTGTTGCTCTTCGGACTGCTCCCCCGGCTGCGGTTGATCGGTTGGGTCCTCTTCGCCCTCGCTGCAGTGTTGGCCTATCTCGGTCCAGGCTTGAACCTTCCGCAGTGGCTGATCACCGGCTCCCCCTTTCAGAGCATGGGATCCAACGTGGTCGAGGACGGCATGGACCGTAGCGGCGGTATCGTCCTGCTCGCACTCACCGGCGCCGGTCTTGTCGTTGGCTTCATCGGGTTCCGTCACCGCGACATCCCCCGTGCCTGAGCGAGTTCGGACGGTCAGGCACCTGTCGCATCGCGGCATCGCATCGGGCCAGCGCCGGGACCAACGACCCTGGCCCAACTCTATGGCCCTACATAGATTCGGTCCATGAGTCACGACGAGCCAATCCACGAGCTGCACGAGCAGGAATGTTGGGAACGACTCGAGGCCGGCGAGTTCGGCCGGCTTGCCTACCATCTCCTCGATGAAGTGCATATCGTCCCCATCAACTACGTGGTGGCGTCCGGGCATCGTCTGCTCTTCCGCACCGCGGAGGGCAGCAAGCTCCTCGGGGTCGTGATGCATGGCGACGTGGCCTTTGAGGTTGACCACGTCGAGGACAACTCGGCGTGGAGCGTGGTGGCACGCGGGCAGGCGCGGAAGAGCGAGGGGCAGGAGGCGCGCGACGCTGACAACCTGCCGCTGAGGCCGTGGATCCGAACGCCAAAGTGCAACGTCGTGGCGATCGACGTCACGGAGGTGACGGGGAGGGCGTTCGACCTCGATCGGCCCAGTCTGCACCCGGGACAAGCCATCGGGACCTGATCGCTTGGACTGAAACTGCTCGGCGCATTGGGGCCCTCCATTCTGCGTCGAGGGCTGAGAACGCGGGACTTTTGACCCTATTCGTCTGCCCTCGAGCGGGCCACCGTGGAAGTCGCTGGTCGCCGCTGTGCCATGGCCGACGCCCAGCCGCTCACCGACACCGCCGACTGAGGAGGAATCCGCTCATGGATACAGCACGCATACCCCGTCCGGTGGTTGTGGGCTATGACCATTCCGACTGCTCCCTCGCCGCCCTCACCTGGGCCGGCCAGCTTGCGGAGAGCACCGGTGCACCGGTGAAGGTGGTGCACGCCTCCGAAGCGATCGTTCATGCCCAGGACGTTGCCTTCGGGCTACTGAACCCGACCAGCGAGCATGAGTTTGCCCAACGCGTCGCCCGAGAGGGCGCGGATCAGCTCTCCGCGAGGTATCCCTCGCTGGAGGTCGAGGCATCCGGCTCAATTCTGAGCGCCAGGGTAGCCCTGGACGAGGCTTCGACTAGGGCGTCGATGATCGTCATCGGCAGCCATGGGCGAGGGCGCTTTGGCTCAATGATGCTTGGCTCGACCGCTTACGCCTTGAGCGGGCACGCCCGCTGCCCGGTGATCGTGGTGCGCGACGGCGAGGCCCCCCTGCCAGGCCCCCGACGGCCCGTCGTGGTCGGTAGCGACGGATCAGTCAGCGCTTCCCGCGCCGCCGACGTAGCCGCCGACCTCGCCGGACACTGGCGCGCTCCGCTGCTCGTGGTCTCTTCGTGGATGCCCCCGCCGCCGGATCCTTGGGACCACCCGCCGTTCGGCTACCCCAGTGTCTCGGCTTGCCTGGAGGCGCGAGAGGCGAAGGCGCGCAAGACGAACCTGGACGTCCTGGAACATATCCGAACCCGGCACCACGATGTCGAGGCCGAGGGGCGCGTCGTCGAGGCGCGACCCGAGGACGCAATCGCGAACGCCTCACCTGATGCCGCGATGCTGATACTGGGCTCACGAGGGCACAGCACGTTGATGGGCGCGCTCCTGGGTTCAACCGCACGCGCGGTGCTGCACCACAGCACTATGCCGGTCATGATCGTGCATTAGCTCTCGTCGCTACCTACCAGTCGAGACCGGCAGCGTCGAGAGAGGCCTCTACTGTCGTGCTCGTGTCCACTGTGTGTGCTTGAGGCCACGCATCCGTTGCCGAGGTCAGCTGCTCGGCGACATGTGCGTCAGCGTCCGTATAGCGATCAGCATGTGCCCCTCGTCCGATCAGTCGTTCGCGCAACACGTGTGGTTCGGCAACGCATTGCACTTCGACCAGCTCGGCTCGCGCCGCCGCCGCGACCTCCCGGAAAGGCGCTCGCTGAGAGTCTGTGGTGAATGAAGCATCGATGATGACGAAGGTGCCAACGCCCAGGAGAGTCGCGGCACGCGATGTCAAGAGCGAATACGTGCGGTCGGTCATGCCGGGGGTGTAGATGCCCTGGCGAAAGGGCGCACTCGCGTTGGCGTCGGGGCTGACCCCCGCGGTCTCCTTGCGGACACGGTCCGAACTCAGCACCGGCACCGCCAAGCGATTCCCCAGTGCAATGGCCATCGTTGTCTTGCCTGAGGCCGGCACTCCCCAGACGATGACAAGGAGGCGACGTGCAGCGCGAAGGTGTTCGCTCGCCACAGCGAACAGTGTGGCCACCTCATTGGCGGCCTCGTCGCTGTCGTCCGCCACCTCCCGCAAAGCGGTGACCTTGGCTCGCATCACCGCGCGGTAAGCGATGTAGTGGTGCTTCAGACTCTCCGGTACTACGGCTCCGGAAAACTCTTGATACCAGTGAAGGAACTGGCTCGCGATGTCGGGTCGCCCAAGGCGCTCGATGTCCATAGCCAGGCAGCACACGTCGTCCAGCACATCCATGAAACGCAGTCGATCGTCGAAATCGAGACAGTCGAGGACGCGCGGCCCGTCGGACAAACAAAAGATATCGTCGGTGAGGAGGTCCCCATGGCCATCGCGAATCATGCCCGCATCGACCCGCGACTCCAGCAATGCCCCACATCCGGCTACATAGTCCAAGGCGAGCATCTCGACATCACGTAAGTCTTCGGTGGACACTCGCCGCGGTGACAGCTCGCGCAGTCCCGCGAAATTGTTCATCCACCGTTCGCGCAGCGCTCCGCCCCGCCCACTGGCGTCGATCTGCGGGCCGCTCGGTGCCTTGGCGTGGAACACAGCAATAGTGCGAGCGAGCTGTCGAAGGTCGGCTCGCCGCGGACGAGGTGAGCTGTCGCGGGAGGTGTTGGGCTCGAGTGCGGGACCTTCGGCCCTGACGCTATTGGTCATGGGCTGCGAGCGTGAAAGGAGCGCTCGGCACGTGGCCGGGCGCGAGCGCCGACCCGGAGGAGGAACCATGGCCGATAGCGAGGGGCCTGTAGTGGTTGGGTTTGACGGTTCGCCGACGGCAGAATGGGCAGTCGACTGGGCTGCCGGTGAGGCAGCCCGCCGTAACCGCGACCTCGTAGTGCTATTCGCAGCAGACGTGTCCGGGCTTTACCGGCCCGAGGTGACGATCGGAAAGTACGGTGACTACCCGCAGCGGATGGCTAGAGCGATCATTGAGGCTGGCGTGGACCGAGCTCGCGCGACGGCCCCTGAGGTCGCGGTGAGATCGAAGAACACGGCTCTGGGTGCTGCGGTTGCGTTGACTGAGGCGTCAGCCAGTGCATCGCTCATCGTGGTCGGGGGACGTGGGCGGTCTCTGTTGTCGGAGGCGCTTCTCGGCACGGTTCAGTTCGCGGTGACTGCTCATGCGGACTGCCCGGTCGTGGTGGTCCCACCCGGGCCTCATGCGGTGGCTGGTGCGGAGCATCCTGTGGTCGCCGGGGTTGATGGATCCGAGGCGAGCGACCGAGCGGTCCTGGAGGCAGCGAGGGCTGCAACACACTCGGGTGCTTCACTCCGAGTGGTCGGCGCCTGGCAGACGCCGCCAGTCGAACACTGGAGTCGCTTCAATGTCGCCGACGAAGAGTGGCGCCAGGAGATGGCCACGGCTGTCCGCGTCGCCGCGGCCCAGAACGTGACCAAAGCGGCTCAGGCCGTCAAGAGGGAGCACGCCAGCCTTGCGGTCCACGAAGTCGTTGTCGAAGGGCGTCCGTCTACCGTGCTGGCCAACGAGTCTGATGATGCCGGTCTCGTCGTCGTGGGGGCACGCGGCCGAGGCCACCTGGCCAGCCTCCTTCTCGGATCGGTAAGTCGCAACCTGATCCACGCCACCGGATGCCCTGTGGCGGTCATCCGCTAACGTGACATCGTTCGTTACTGCTCTGATTGGGAGGACCCGATCGGTCCTCAGTCGACAATCATGATGGGGGAGGTGGCCTCGTGCAGGACTCCCAGGCTGGTCGAACCCAGGACGGCGCCGGCTAGGCCGTGGACCCGGGCACCGAGTACCAACAGTGCGCCGCGCTCCGCGGCCTGGATAAGACCCTCGACAGGGTCGGCCTCGACCACAGTGCCGTGCACGTCTAGGCTCCTATGGGCGACACGGACGCGCTCCAGGGCCTCCTGATTGGCCTGCTGTGCCCTGCCCTCGTAGGCCTGCGACGCGTCTTCGGCTGAGTCGTAGCCGCGTGGTCCCCGGTTGTGCTGGTGAGGTGGAGCCGGCAGCCAGGCAGTCGCCAGCAACAGTGGCGCGCTCCATTCGCGGGCCATCGCCACCGCGGCATCCACGGCCCGGTCCGAACTCCCCGAAACATCGACACCGGCCACAACGGGCCGATCCGGTCCGGGCAGCTCGCTGGCCCCGTCCCGGACGATGACGACCGGGCAGCGGGCGTAACCGGCGATCGCGTACGCCGTCGAACCCAACAAGAGAGTCCCCTCCCGACTCCGACCATGGCTGCCCAACACCACCATTGACGCATGCGTGGACAACTCACCCAACGCCATCTGCGCGCTGGACAACGACCCCACAGCCTCCACCCCCAGATCCGGAAACTTCTCCAGCACCGTGTCCCGCCCGTGCCCGGCCACTTCTCTAGCATCGGCCACCACATCCTCGGCCTTCCACACCCCGCTACCCGCGTCCTGGGCATACGTCATCCGCTCCGCAGCATGCACCACCACCAACCCCAGACCACGGCACTCAGCAACCCGAGACCCCCACTGCAACGCCGCCTCCGATGGCGACGAACCGTCATACCCCACCACCACCGGATAGCGAGCTGATGCTCCTGGCGATGCCATGGCCACTCCCTGGTGTCAGTGCGACTGTGTGGGTGGATGTCGGATGTCCGCCGCGGCGAGCGGTCATAATGGCTGAGCACGTTCGAGTCTGCCGCGCGCATGGCTGCCACCCCAGAGCAGAAAGTCCCTGCGGAGCAGGACTCTTAGCCTGCCCCACTTCGTCACTCTTAGCCTGCTCCACTTCGTCGTGCCGTCTTCGTGGGGGTCCTTCCTCGTCATGGCTGTGGCCGTCGGGCTGTCGTGCCCTGCGGTCTTCACCCGAAGGCGCTCAACCAGGGACCAAAGCCCCTGGTCCGCTGCAGCGCCCGATGGGAGGCTCCAAGCACTCAGTCCTATCCGCCAGTGCGCGGAAACAGTGCCATCGATAGATCTGGGAACGGGCATGAACACGAGAAGCGCCAACGTCGTCGAGATCGAGCTCAGTCCGCGCCCGGTCGTCGTCGTCCGCTTCGACACTCACCGGCACCAGGCCACCCGATGAATGAGTCTGCCGGGACGTGGGCTTCAGCAGCGGCCATCCTCGTGGCATGGGCCGTTCTGGTCGCCATGGCTGCCGCCATTGCCCGAAAACAGGCCGTTCACGGTCTGGTCCACTCCAGCTTCGTCGTTGCCGTGCTGTGGGCTGCCTGACTTTTCTCCTCACAAGCAGCTCGTCGTTGTCCCTCCTTGTGACCGGGCTCACCTGGGGCATCGTCGACAGGAAGACCCGCCTACTTCGCGACGACCGAAACGTGAGGGCACCCTCGAGCTGAGCAGCAGCCAACATCACCGACGTCACCGGACACGCGGACACGCGGTCACGAGGAGTCACAACTGAGACGTCGGGTCAGATGAATGGCGGGGCACGACGTGGACGTGGCAATGGGCGTGCTTCACACATTCGGCGGCGATGGCACCGCCTGACCCTTGATGTTCGGCGTCGTCCTCTCCAACAACGAGGACCACTGCCTTCCGGCTTCGTTCGAGTAGTGTCCGCGCGGCATCGCCATTCGGAGACTCGAAGGTCACCTGCTGTTTGTCGCCGTGCCGAAGGGAACGC
>JBASAZ010000180.1:0-4940 GCA_049650845.1 Ornithinimicrobium sp. | reverse complement strand
GAGCTCGCCACCCTGACAGGCGTGGCTGACGTCACAGGCCACGTCGGCCGCGCCCTCACCTCCGACACGTCCTCAGACGTGAGCGGTAGCGAGCTGTGGGTGTCGCTTGCCCCCGCCGCCGACTACCGCGCCGTGAAGCAAGCCGTGCAGGAAACTATCGACGGCTATCCCGGCCTCACGAACAGGGTCATGTCCTATCCCGAACGGCAACTCGAGCAGGTGCGCACGGCCAACGAGCGAGACTTCCATGCGCGGGTGTATGGAGTAGACCTCGACATTCTCCGCGATAAAGCCAACGAGCTCCAGCTCGCCATGTCCGAAATCGAGGGCCTCGTCAACCCTATGGTGGAGACGGATCGGCTGCAGCCGATCGCCGAGATCGAGGTCGATCTCGAGGCGGCGAAGGAATCCGGTGTGAAGCCGGGCGACGTGCGCCGGGCAGCCGCCACAGTGCTGCAGGGTATCGAGGTCGGCTACATCTTCGAGCAGCAGAAGATCTTCCAAGTGATCGTCAAGGGCGAGCAGGACACGCGTGACAGCCTCACGACTGTCGAGAACCTCCTCGTCAACACTCCAAGCGGCGGACACGTAGTCCTCTCCGAGGTCGCCGACGTCCGGATCAGTCCGAACCTCGCGGTCATCCGCCACGACGACACTTCTCGGCGCATCAACATCACGGCCGACATCGAGGGCCGCAACTACGGCGATGTCGAGGAAGACGTGCGGACGGCTATCGCAGCGATCGACTTCCCCGTCGAGTATCACGCCGAGATCCCCGCGCAGTATGGCGAGCGCGAGTCCGCGTCCCAGAACCTCTGGTGGTTCCTCGCCGCATCCGCCGTCATCATCCTCGTGCTCCTGCAGACCATGCTGTGCTCGTGGCGGCTCGCCGGAATCGTGCTGCTCACGATGCCGTTGGCGCTTACCGGTGGCTTGCTTGGGGCACTCGCCGTCAACGGTCTCGACTCGCTCATCCTGCTCATCGCCCTGGTGCCCGTGCTCGCCTTCACTGCGAGGGAGGCCGGCCTGCTGATCGGTGCGCAGCAGACCCTCCGAAGCGCCGAGACCTCGACCTCACACACCACGGCGATGTGGACCGCAGTGGGCACCCGGATCCGGCCCGTCCTCCTGGCTCTCGTCGCCTCCGTCGCCCTACTCGCGCCCCCTGCCTTCTTCGGTGGCGCAGTCGGCTCCGAGACCGTGCTCCCCGTCGCCGCGGTGGTGTGGGGTGGTGGCCTGACCTCGGTCCTGGTCACCCTGTTCGTGCTGCCGATCCTGGTCTCCGCCTGGGGAGAGCGGACCACCGCGGACAGCTCGCTCGTAAACCTGAATGCACCGGTCCCGGAATGGAGTCAGTGACAATCATGATCGACACACCGCCCACGGCCCGGCTGGGGATTGCGGCGCTCGTCCTCACTGGTGCCGCTCTCACACTCGGCGGTTGCGCCGACGAGTCCGCGGACGCTGTCAGCGGACCCGCAGCCGCAGTGAAGGAGGAGATCCCGAACTCCGATCTCGCCCGCCTGACGTTGACGCCCAAAGCCGTTGAACGTCTCGGGCTCATCACCGTCGAGGTCGAGGCGGGAGCCGACCGGGCGATCACCGTCCCCTACGGCGCGCTGATCTACGACCACGGAGGCGACACCTGGGTCTACACCAACCCCGAGCCCGAGGTCTTCATCCGAGCCGCGGTCGACGTCGAGCGGATTGAAGGCGACACCGTCCATCTGCTCTCAGGGCCCGAACCTGGCACCAGCGTCGTGACGCTGGGTGCCGCTGAGCTCTACGGCGCTGAATTCGACACGGCAGACTGACGTGCGACAGCTCGTCGGACTCAGCCTCCAGTTCCGCACCATCGTGCTGACCCTGGCCATGGGTCTGCTGGTGATCGGGGGGCTGCAGCTGAGCTCGGCGCAGGTCGACGTGTTTCCTGAGTTCGCCCCACCCAGGGTCGAGATCCAGACCATCTGCATCGGCCTGACCGCGGCCGAGGTCGAGCAACTGGTCACCGTCCCCCTCGAGGAGTCTCTCTCGGGGGTCGAGAGGCTCGAAGACATCCGGTCCAAGTCGGTGGGCGACCTCTCCTCGATCGTGCTGATCTTCGAGCCGGGAACCGACGTGCTCACCGCCCGTCAGCACGTGTCCGAGCGCATCGCGATCACCACGCCGACCTTGCCGACGTGGGCTGCGCCGCCGGTGATGCTACAGCCGCTGTCATCGACGAGCCGAGTGATGAAGATCGGTCTGACGTCCGACGAGCATTCATTGATCGACATGTCGATGATCAGCTACTGGAAGATCCGTGCGCATCTCTTGCGCGTCCCGGGTGTCGCGAACGTAGCCATCTGGGGTGAACGGCTTCAGATGCTCCAGGTGCAAGCCGAGCCCGACAAGATGGCGGCGGAAGGCGTCAGCCTCGAACAGGTCATGACCGTGACCGCCGACGCCCTCGACGCAGGCCTGCTGCAGTACTCACCCGGGGCGGTCATCGGAACAGGCGGCTATATCTCCACGCCCAACCAACGGCTTGGTATCCAGCATGTCCTGCCCATCACCGGGCCGGCCGAGCTCGCGGAGGTGACCATCGAGGAACGTCCCGGGGGTGCCCTGCGGCTCGGCGACGTCGCCCAGGTCGTGGAGGACCACCAACCCCTCATCGGGGACGCGGTAATCAACTCGGGCGAGGGCCTGATGTTGATCGTCGAGAAACTGCCCTGGGGCAACACCCTCGAGGTGACCGAGGGCGTGGAGGCGGCCCTCGCCGAGCTTCAGCCAGGACTGAGCGGGATCGAGATCGACACCGAGATCTTCCGACCTGCGAGCTTCATCGACGAGTCGCTCCAGAACCTGTCGCTTTCCCTGATGCTCGGCATCCTGCTCGTCATCATGGTCCTGGCCCTGTTCCTGTTCCAGTGGCGTACGGCTCTGATCAGCATCGTGGCGATCCCCCTGTCGCTCGTCACGGCGGCACTGGTGCTCTACCTCGCTGGCAGCTCGATCAACATCATGATCCTGGCAGGACTCGTCATCGCTGTCGGCGTCGTCGTGGACGACGCGATCATCGACATCGAGAACATCGTCAGGCGGCTGCGCCGAGAGCGGGTCGACGGTGGTGGACGATCGACAGCGAAGGTCGTCCTGGAGGCTTCGCTCGAGGTTCGCGGCCCCATCATCTACGCAACGCTCATCATCATCGTGGCGGCTGTGCCGATCTTCTTCCTCGAAGGCCTGACCGGTGCCTTCTTCCGCCCGCTCGCGATCGCCTACACCCTGGCCGTGCTCTCCTCGATGGTCGTCGCGCTCACCGTCACACCAGCGCTCGCGCTGATCCTCCTGCGCAACGCCCCCCTTGATCCCCGCGAACCTCCCCTGGTTCGGCTACTCAAGCGCGGCTATGTGCCCATCCTGAGGCGGATCGTCCCACGGCCGTTGTCCACCTACATCGTCTTCGGTGCCCTGGTCGTCGGCGGTGCGGTCACGGCACCCACCCTCGGGCAGTCCCTGCTTCCCGACTTCAAGGAACGCGACTTCCTGATGCACTGGGTGACCCAACCCGGGACGTCGGCCAAGGAGGAATATCGGATCAGCGAGCGTGCGTGTCGCGAACTGCTCGAGATCGAGGGGGTGAACAACTGCGGGGCCCACATCGGCCAGGCCTTCGCTGCCGACGAGGTCGTGGGCGTGAACTTCGGCGAGAACTGGATCAGCGTCGACCCCGCAGTCGACTATGACGACACGCTGACCCAAGTGCAGGAGGTCGTCGAGGGCTACCCCGGGATCCATCGGGATGTGCAGACCTATCTCAAGGAACGCATCCGCGAGGTCCTGACGGGAGGGAGCAACGCCGTGGTCGTGCGGTTGTACGGTGACGACCTTGGCGTTCTTCGCGAGAAGGCCGACGAGATTCTGACCCACTTCGTGGCGACCGAGGGCGCAATCGACGAGCACGTGTCACTGCAGGTGGACGTGCCCCAGATCGAGGTCACGGTCGACTTGGAGGCGGCACAGGCCTACGGCCTCAAGCCGGGTGACGTGCGCCGCACTGCGGCGGTCCTCGTCTCCGGCGAGGAGGTCGGCGACGTCTACCGGGACGGGAAGGCCTACGACGTCCAGGTCTGGAGCCCGGTCGAAATTCGCTCGGATGTGTCGAGCATCCGCGCGCTGCCGATCGACACGCCCAGTGGCGAGATCATCGCCCTTGAGGACGTCGCCGACGTCTCCCTGCGTCCCACGCCGAACGTCATCGAGCGGGCCGACAACTCCCGCCGGATCGACATCGAGGCAAACGTGGAGGACGGTGCACTTGCCTCGGTCGTGAACGCGATGGAGGCGGGTCTGGACACGATCGACCTTCCGCCTGGCTACAGTGCCGAGATCATCGGCGAATTCGAGGAGCGTGAGGCTGCGACCGAACGCCTGCTCACCCTCGTGGGGTTGGCCATCGTCGCCATCTACCTGCTCCTGCAGGCCGCCTTCGGCAGCTGGCGGCTCGCCACGCTCGTCATCCTCACGTTGCCAGTGGCACTCGTCGGTGGCGTGTTCGCCGCTGTGCTTACCGGGGGCGTGCTCTCCCTCGGGTCGATCGTCGGGTTCCTGACCGTGATGGGGATCGCCGCACGCAACGGCATCCTCCTCATCAACCATTACCAGCATCTCGAGCGCTACGAGGGCGAGACCTTCGGGACGGACCTGGTCCTGCGGGGCGCCGCCGAACGGTTGTCCCCCATCCTCATGACGACGTTGGCCACGGGGCTGGCCCTCATACCACTCGTCGTCATGGGCGACCTCCCCGGGCATGAGATCGAGCACCCGATGGCAGTGGTCATCCTCGGTGGCCTGGTCACGTCGACGCTACTCAATCTGTTCGCGGTGCCCTCGCTCTATCTCCGCTTCGGCAGAGCGCGGTCACAACGGCAGACTCCCCCGCCATCCGAGCCCGA
>JBASAZ010000179.1:0-8756 GCA_049650845.1 Ornithinimicrobium sp. | reverse complement strand
CACTCAGTGCCGTCCCCGAGGCCGTTACCGGAGCTGGTTCGATGCTGGGCCAAGGCTTCAGGACCAGGGCGAGTGTCCTTGCCGACCGAGCGCACGGGCGAGCGGTCGATGAGGATGAGATTGCCACCACCTTGGCGACGCTGATGGATGGTGGCAAGCATTTGTGGGTGGCCAACCTCGGCCTCGAGGTCGCCTCCCTGGCCACGGGCGCTGCCGTGCACGAAGTCCTGTGGGAATCCGGTCGTCACGTGCCACAACCCGGGTTAGTCGCTGTGGCAGGCACGGTGGCCCGGGCACGGCTGACCGGCGACGCGCACGCTCTCCTGGGGTGCGCCCAGGATCTGGAGTGGGCCCGGCTCTACGGTCTCGCGATGCGCGTGATGGCGGATGTCACGGTGCTCTCGGAACCGCACACCCGTGTCGGTCTGCAGTCTCGGGCCGAGCTCCTGCGGTTGCTCCGTCTGTGGGACGGCGCGTATCCCCGTTGGTTGCCATCGCTGGACACCCTTCCGACGCAGCGGCAGATGCAGATTGCCTGGAGGATCGTGGATGGGGCCACTGCCGCTGACGTCGCCGCAGAGTCGTTTCTTTCGGTGCGCACCGTCGAGAACCATCTGCATCGTGTCTATCAACGGCTTCACGTCCACGGCCGAGAAGAACTCACCGCGGTGTTGCGGCCACCACCGCGGCCTGCTCAGTGGCGCCCCGGGGCGGCGCGCTGACCACCCGTTGATGCCGGAACCGTGGGCACGGGCCTACTCACGCTCACAGGATCCGCGGGCTTCGGCTACTCATGCGCTCGACCCCGGCACCCAAACGCGCTCAGCACCCTTGCCGCCGAGCAGACTGCCGGGCCACGATCGCGTCAAGGAAGGGACTTACCCTTTCGGACACGGAGGTGTGCCATGCACAGCGTACGAACCGCGATAGGCCTTGCCACCGCGATGGCCCTGGCCATGCCCGCAGCAACCGCTTCGGCCGGGGCGAGCTCATACGAGGAGAGGCAGATCGCCCACTTCTACAACAACGCTGACTACGCGCTGTTTACCGGTCCAACGTTCGACCTGGGTTGCCTCGAAGAGGGATTCATCGAGTCTCGCTCGCACATCGTGAGCCCCGACGAAAGCCGGGAGATGGTTGAGAGCACTTTTGAAGACACCGTGAACCTGTACGACCTGTCACAGTGGGGAGTCACGGACCCCATTGAGCTCCTTGACCTTGCCTGCGAGGCAGTCGTCAGCGGTGAAGGCGACGTTCCGACGCCGATTGCCTCGGGTGAGGCGGTCATCAAATCCCGCGAGCGGGTCTCACCCCTGCCCGACGGTTTCGTGATTCGGGCACAGAACAGTGTCCTGGGCGACGTCGCGACTGAGTCCGGTCAGGTCTGGTCGGTGCATGCTCGGGCCAAGTTCACGATCACCGTGCGCGGCGATTCCGTGGACGAAAACGTGCAGTTCGTCGATTTGGACCTCAAAGGGTCCGGCAGCTAGGCGTTCATGACGACGCGGGTCGGGCCACCACGAAGACACGGCGGAACGGCAACACCACGCCGTGGCCCGTATCGGGATAAGCCTGACGCAGCCTGGCCCTGAACTCGTGCTCGAAGTCATGCCTGAGCTCGGCGGGTAACGCTTCCAGGGTCGGCCGGGCGCCCGTGCCGCTGACCCAGGCGAACACCGGGTCGACCCCGTGCAACACGTGCTGGTATGTCGTCTCCCAGGCGTCCACGGTGCAGCCCAACCGCTGCAGTGCTTGCAGGTATGTCGCGGCGTCGTGCGAGCTGGGGTGGGTCAGGTCGGCCGTGTACTCGGCGTAGGCGCCGTCGGCCGCCAGCTCGGCGCGAATCGTGTGGCTCGGCTCGTCGAAGTTCGCCGGGACGCTGAAGGCCAACCACCCCTCGGGGCTCACCCGCCGCGTCAACGCGGGCAGCAGGTCCAGGTGACCTGGGACCCACTGCAGCGTGGCGTTCGACACCAGGACGTCGATGTCCGCCGCCCCCGGGGCGGCCGCCAACCAGTCCCGTAGATCCTGGGTCCGGGCCTCGATGTTCGGCTCGCGTCCGGCTCGCTCGACCATGTCCGGTGAGCTGTCGATGCCGAGCACGTGGGCCTGCGGCCATCGGTGTGCCAACAACGCCGTCGTGTTGCCCGCGCCGCACCCCAGGTCCACGACCGTCCGCGGCGCAGTGGCCCGGACGCGGCCGAGCAGCTCGACGAAGGGTCGTTCTCGCTCGTCGGCAAAGGTCAGATACCTCTCCGGCTCCCAGGTATGCACCGATTCACCATCGCGCTCAGGCCCGGTGAAGTCCACCGGCTGGCCCGCTACCACCAGCGGGGAAGCCGTGCTGCCAGCATTGACAGGGCCCGGTGCCAGTAGGAGGGTGAACCATGGCGCTCTACCGGTATCGCTGCGGCACTGACGGTTTGCAGGATATCCACCGGCCGATCGGCACCGCCGTGGACCGCGAGCCCTGCCCGGTATGCAGTGAGCCGAGCCCGCGAGTCTTCACCCCCCCGATGATTACCAGGACCCCACGTGGGGTGACCTCGGCGATGGATCGCGCTGCGAAGTCGGCGGATCTTCCCGAGGTGGTGCGCTCACTGCCCCCTGGTGCTCGGCGTCCTCGGTGAAGGCTTAAACGAAAGGACAGCTCATGGCCAGCGTCGGTCTGCTCTACGTCGGGGCAGTGCTCTTCATCAACGGGATGATGTTGCTGGGCATTGTGGAAGCGCGCTCGGTGATCCCGCTCAACATCTTCGTCGGGCTGCTGCAGGTCGTGACCCCGACCTTTCTGATCTTCACGGCGGCAGGCGACAGCACCATCATCCTCAACGCCTCCGGGCTCTATCTGTTCGGTTTCACGTATCTCTACGTGGCCTTCAACCAGTGGATGGGCTTGGACGGCACGGGGTTGGGATACTTCTCCCTGTTCGTGGCCATCTGCGCGCTCGCCTACTCGTTCCTGAACTTCGTCGAGCTCGGCGACAACGCGTTCGGGGTCATCTGGCTGCACTGGGCCTTGCTGTGGACCTTGTTCTTCCTGCTGCTCGGCCGGGGCCGAGAGGATCTGGGCCGTTTCACCGGGGCGGTCTGCGCGACCCAGGGGTGGATCACCGGCGCGATCCCCGCGTTCCTGCTGCTCACTGGGCGCTGGGACGACGTGAACACGCTGCTGGCCGTGCTGCTTGCGCTGGTGGGGATCGTCGGCTTCGGTGCCCTCTACCCGGTGATGACCCGGTCCCAGCGCGAGGTGGTTGCTGCCCCTGGATGACGCCTGCCACACGACATACCCTCGCTCGCGCAGAACGGAAGGAAACACCATGCCGCACAACCTCTTCCCCCTCGACTCCACCAAGAAGTTCACCGATCAGGAAAAGGTCGGGCACAACCGGTGGCATCCCGACATCCCCGCCCAGGTCACCGTGAAGCCGGGGGAGTCGCTGCGGATCGACTGCCGTGAATGGTTTGACGGCGCGATCGTCAACGACAACTCGGCCGACGACATCCGGGACGCGCCGCTGGACACCGTGCACGTGCTGTCCGGACCGTTCGCGGTGGAGGGAGCTCAGCCGGGAGACCTGCTGATCGTCGACATCCTCGACGTGGGGCCGATCCCGCAGGAGGACTCCGGGCCGCTCGCCGGTCAGGGCTGGGGATACACCGGGATCTTCGCCAAGAAGAACGGAGGGTCGTTCCTGGTCGACCAGTTCCCCGACGCATACAAGGCCATCTGGGACTTCTCCGGACAGACGGCGACGTCGCGGCACGTGCCCGAGGTGTCCTTCACCGGGATCGTTCACCCCGGGTTGATGGGCACCGCACCCTCGGCCGAGCTGCTCGCGCGGTGGAACGCCCGGGAGGGGGCGCTGATCGACACCGAGCCGGACCGGGTGCCGCCATTGGCCCTGACGCCGCTGCCCAAGGACGCGATCCTCGGCGGCCTCGACGCCTCGGACTTCGATCGGGTGGCCGGCGAGGCGGCTCGCACGGCTCCCGGCCGCGAGAACGGCGGCAACCAGGACATCAAGAACCTCACCAAGGGCAGCCGGATCTTCTATCCGGTCTTCGTCCCGGGGGGCAACCTCTCGCTCGGTGACCTGCACTTCTCCCAGGGCGACGGTGAGATCACCTTCTGCGGGGCCATCGAGATGGGCGGCTTCATCGACCTGCGTCTCGACGTGCTGAAGGGCGGGATGGACACCTATGGCGTCGCAGAGAACTGCATCTTCATCCCGGGCCACACCGACCCGCAGTATTCGGAGTGGATCGCCTTCTCCGGGGTCTCGGTCACGCTGGACGACAAGCAGCACTATCTCGACTCGCAGCTGGCCTACCAGCGAGCCTGTCTGCACGCGATCGACTACCTGACCAAGTTCGGCTACAGCCCGGAGCAGGCATATCTGCTGTTGGGAGCGGCGCCGATCGAAGGCCGCTTCTCCGGCGTGGTGGACATCCCGAACTCCTGCGCCACGGTGTATCTGCCCACGGCGATGTTCGACTTCGATGTCCGTCCGGGCCCCGGCGGCCCGCACCAGATCGACCCCGGGATCGGAGCGCCGCACTCCGCGTTCTGAGCGCCGCACGATCAGCTGACCGACTCGAGGCGAGCGCTACCCTCCGGGTAGACGGCGTCGGCGTGCCCGCCTCGAGTCGCCAGCGTCGAGTGGAGTGGACCGGTCCGATGGGAGTGGACCGGCCCGATAAGACGGACGACTGGCGACCGCCACTTGACGCGAGGGCAATCCTCCCGCATAGTCATGGGGTGACCTACTCGCTCGTACTTATTGCCCAGGACGCGTCCTGAGCTGATAAGCCCACGCGCGTCCTCCCCTCGTCAGCCTCACGGCCGAGGGGTTTTTTAATGCCCGACCGACGACAGGACCTCCAGGATCATGAGCACGGTGACCCGCGCCGAAACAGCCGCGACTCCCAGTCCGACGCCCCTGACCGGAGCCGAGACGCTTGTCTCGACGTTGGAGCGGGTCGGTGTAGAGCACATCTTCGGGCTACCCGGCGGCTGTGTCCTTCCGCTGTACGACGCGCTCTACGGCTCGACGTCACTGCGGCACATCCTGGTCCGACACGAGCAAGGCGCAGGCCACGCCGCCCAGGGGTATGCCGCAGCCACCGGACGGGTCGGCGTGTGCATGGCCACCAGCGGCCCCGGCGCCACCAACCTGGTCACCCCGTTGGCCGACGCCAACATGGACTCGGTCCCGATGGTCGCCATCACCGGCAACGTGCCCAGCGCCGCGATCGGGTCGGACGCCTTCCAGGAAGCCGACATCCGCAGCATCACGATGCCGGTGACCAAGCACTCGTTCCTGGTCACCAACCCCAACGCCATCGCCGCGACAGTCCGCAGTGCCTTTCATCTGGCCTCGACCGGACGGCCCGGACCGGTCCTGGTCGACGTGTCCAAAGATGCGTTGGCGGCGTTGGTCGACCCGAACTCGGCGGTCGAACTGCCGATGCTCGGATATCACCCGGTGACCGTGCCCCCGGCCGAAGCGATCCGGGACGCGGTCGAGTTGATGTTGTCCGCCCGTCGACCCGTGCTCTACGTGGGCGGTGGGACCATCCGCGCCGAAGCGCACCGCGAGGTGGCCGAGCTCGCGGAGCTGACCGGCATACCCGTGGTCACCACGTTGATGGCTCGCGGCGCCTTCCCGGACAGCCACCCGCAACACCTCGGGATGCCAGGCATGCACGGCACCGTCGCGGCGGTTGCCTCCCTGCAGAAATCTGACCTGCTGGTGTGCCTCGGGGCGCGCTTCGATGACCGTGTGACCGGCGCTCGCGACTCGTTCGCCCCGCACGCCAAGGTCATCCACGCCGACATCGACAACTCGGAGATCGGCAAGAACCGCAGCGTGGACGTGGGACTGCACGGCGACGCGAAGATCACGATCGCCGCACTGATCAACGAGTTCGCCATGCGCACCGCGGCCGGCGCCGAGCCGGACTATCAGGAGTGGGTCGAGAACTGCGTGCGCTGGAAGGCGAAGTACCCGGCCGGATACGACGCCCCGGCCGACGGATCGCTCGCCCCCCAGTACGTCATCGAGCGGCTGGGGCAGATCGCCGGTCCCGACGCGATCTACACCTCGGGGGTCGGTCAGCACCAGATGTGGGCCAGCCAGTTTGTGAAGTACGAGCGGCCACGAGCCTGGCTGAACTCCGGCGGTCTGGGCACGATGGGGTATGCCGTCCCGGCCGCGATGGGTGCCAAGGTCGGCTGTCCCGACAGCACGGTGTGGGCCATCGACGGCGACGGCTGCTTCCAGATGACCAACCAGGAGTTGGCGACCTGCGCCGTCGAGGGGATCCCGATCAAGGTCGCGATCATCAACAACGCGGCTTTGGGCATGGTCCGCCAGTGGCAGACGTTGTTCTACGCCAAGCGATACAGCGCCTCACGGCTGGACTCGATGCAGGTGCCGGACTTCGTCACCTTGGCGCAGGCTTACGGCTGTGTCGGATTGCGGTGCGACAACCCGGGCGACGTCGACGCCACGATCGAGCAGGCGATGGAGATCAACGACCAGCCCGTGGTCGTGGACTTCCGCGTGCACCAGGACGCGATGGTCTGGCCGATGGTGCCCTCAGGGACGAGCAACGACGCCATCCAGTACGCCCGCGACCTCGCCCCGAACTTCGAGGACGACGAATGAGCACCGTCACCGGCAACCGCACCCGTGCGCGCACCGGCACTGGCACAGCGTCGAGCCCGGTCGAGCGCGACGACCCCTTCGAGGCCCTGCCGGTCCGCAGCCGGTATGCCGTGAAGGCAGCAACCCAAACCAGCACCACTCAGAGCAGTACCGCAGAATCCAACCGAAAGGTGAGCCCGATGAGCCGCCACGCACTATCCGTCCTGGTCGAAAACAACCCCGGGGTCCTGGCCCGCGTCTCCGTGCTGTTTGCACGCCGCAGCTTCAACATCGACCACCTGGTGGTCGGGCCCACCGAGGATCCCAAGGTGTCCCGGATGACCATCGTGGTCAACGTGGGCGAGGAACAGCTGCACCGGGTGACCAGCCAGCTGGACAAGCTGATCGAGGTCATCCACATCGAGGAGCTCGAGGACGCCGCGTCGATCCGCGAGCGTCTGTGGGCGATCAACGACAACGGTCCACGCCCGGTCGGTGCGATGGCCGCCGCCTGGGGCTGATTGTTCGGCATACTCTGGGCTCGTTGTTCGCTCGATCGAGCGCGCGCGAGATCGGTCCCCGCACGTCCGCATGACCCTGACGGCATCACCCCATTGACCACGAGGAGCACCCCACACCATGGCCACGATGTACTACGACGACGCCGCCGACATGAGCCTGATCCAGGACCGCGCGGTCGCGGTGCTGGGCTACGGAAGCCAGGGACATGCGCACGCCCTGTCCCTGCGCGACTCCGGCGTCGATGTCCGCGTCGGGCTCAAAGAGGGCAGCGGTTCGCGGGCCAAGGCCGAAGCCGAAGGTCTACGCGTCGTGACCCCCGAGGTGGCCTGCCAAGAGGCTGACCTGATCATGATGCTGGTGCCCGACCACGTGGCGCGTCACGTGTATGCGGAGGTGGTCGAGCCCAACCTCGAAGACGGCGACGCGTTGTTCTTCGGCCACGGTTTCAACATTCGTTTCGGCTACATCACGCCGCCGGACAACGTGGATGTCTGCATGGTCGCGCCGAAGGGGCCGGGCCACCTGGTCCGCCGGGAGTACGTCGACGGTCGCGGCGTGCCGGTCTTGGTCGCCGTGGAGCAGGACGCCTCGGGCCACGCCTGGGATCTGGCGCTGGCCTACGCCTCGGCGATCGGCGGGTTGCGCGCTGGTGGCATCAAGACGACCTTCACCGAGGAGACCGAGACCGACCTGTTCGGCGAGCAGGCCGTGCTCTGCGGCGGGCTGTCCGAGCTGATCATGAAGGGTTTCGAGACGCTCACCGAGGCCGGCTATCAGCCCGAGGTCGCCTACTTCGAGTGCCTGCACGAGGTGAAGCTGATCGTTGACCTGATGTATGAGGGCGGCATCGCCAAGCAGCGCTGGTCCGTCTCCGACACCGCCGAGTATGGCGACTACGTCTCTGGCCCACGGGTGGTCGAGGACCGCGTGAAGCAGAACATGCAGGCGGTGCTGGAAGACGTGCGCAACGGCTCGTTCGCCCAACGCTTCATCGACGACCAGGAGGCCGGCGCGCCGGAGTTCACCGCCATGCGCGAAAAGGGTGCCGCCCACCCGATCGAAGACACCGGTCGCGAACTGCGCGGCATGATGGCATGGGTCAACTCCGGCGACGACGACTACACCGAGGGCTCCGCGGCACGATGACCGACCTGGACGAGCGCCACCCGGAGTCCAGCCCGGATCCGAAGCCGCGCAGCCGCGACGTCACCGATGGCCTGCGCAGCACCGCCTCACGGGGGATGTTGCGCGCGGTCGGGATGGGGGACGAGGACTGGGACAAGCCGCAGATCGGGGTCGGTTCCTCCTGGAACGAGATCACTCCGTGCAACCAGCCGCTCGATCGGCTGGCTCAGTCCGTGAAGGACGGGGTGCACGCGGCCGGTGGGTATCCGCTCGAGTTCGGCACCATCTCGGTCTCCGACGGGATCTCTATGGGCCACGAGGGGATGCACTTCTCGCTGGTCTCCCGCGAGGTCATCGCCGACTCGGTCGAAACGGTGATGGGCGCCGAGCGGCTCGACGGCTCGGTGTTGCTGGCCGGCTGTGACAAGTCGCTGCCGGGGATGCTGATGGCCGCCG
>JBASAZ010000178.1:0-4374 GCA_049650845.1 Ornithinimicrobium sp. | reverse complement strand
AGCCTCACGGGGCGCGCGGCCGGAGCTACATGCGGCTGATCACACCATTTCGAGTGCTACTCGTGTGGCCGCCGATGATCGCGGCATGGGAGCGCGCGTGGCTCGAACGAGATGATGTGACGGGGGGTCGTATCGAACCACCAGTGGCGCCGCGCGCTGCGAACCGAGGCCGACGGCTTCCTCGGCACGGGCGCTGGCTGGCTGGTGGTCGGTGAAACTCTGAGGACTTGACGTGGCACGCCAGCGGGCCCACGGGCGACGTGGATCTCGTCATGGAAGCTTTCCTGGACGCCACGTCGGTGAGGGTGAGGTTCCACGAGCATCGCGGAGGAAGGGCTAGCCGAGTTGCGGGGCATGACTCACCCTCGCGTTCTGGGGCGTGTGTCCGGTGTGGATGCACGCGAGCGCCACGCTCGGGACTGCTGTTCTCGGTGGTCTACTGTGGATGGCGTGTCGTGGCTCGACCGTCTGGACATAACACGCCCCATCATTCAGGCGCCGATGGCTGGCGTCTCGACGCCTGATCTGGCAGCCGCAGTCTCGAACGCGGGAGGCCTCGGCTCGATCGGCGTCGCTGCGACGGACGCCTCGGGTGCTTGGGCGATGATCCACGCCACCCGCGCACTGACCGGCCGGGCTTTCAACGTCAACGTGTTCGCCCACCGCTCACCCCGACCGGATGCGATCCGCGAAGGGGCGTGGCTGGACGCCATACGGCCGCTGTTCGAGAAGTTCGGCTCGGCGCCTCCCGCCACCCTGCGCACTGTCTTTCGCAGTTTCGCCGAGGACGACGACATGCTCGAGGCGTTGATCGAGGCGGCGCCGCCAGTGGTGAGTTTCCACCTCGGCCTGCCTGACTCAGCACGAATCGCTGCGCTGCGAGATGTCGGCTGCGTGCTCCTTGCCTCGGCCACCAACCTGGCCGAGGGCGAGCTTGCCCAGCAGGCTGGAGTAGACGCCGTTGTGGCTCAAGGCTTTGAGGCAGGGGGGCATCGTGGCGTCTTCTCACCGGAGGCCCATGACGACATGCTCGACACCGTCGCGCTGACCACCCTCCTCGTGGCTCGCCTCGACCTGCCCGTGATCGCCGCCGGCGGCGTCATGGACGGCCACGGGGTGCGCTCGATGATCGGACTCGGGGCCGCGGCCGTTCAGATGGGGACGGCCTTCGTCGCATGTCCCGAGAGCAGCGCCGACGACGCGTTCCGGTCCGCGCTCGCCGGGCCAGGAGCGGATCACACGACGATGACCACCGCCATCTCTGGTCGTCCGGCCCGCTGCGTGGCCAACCGGTTCACCGCATGGGCTTCAGACCAGGTCCTCGCACCCCCCGAGTTCCCGCGCGCCTTCGACGCCAGCAATGCCCTGAAGGCGGCCGCGAGAGCTGCGGGCGACCTCGGCTTCGGGGCGCATTGGGCTGGTCAGGGTGCGCCGCTCCACAGGCCGATGGCAGCAGGCAGCTTGGTTGATTTGCTCGAGGAGGAGCGAACCTCAAGCCTCCGATGAGACCGGACCGCTGCCGAACGGTCCCGCGAGACCGTCGGGCTATTCCCAGTTGCCAGCGACCACCCTTCTTGGCACCCGTGCCGACATGGCCATAGGTGACGATAAAAAGCAGGTTTTGGTCTCGATCGCTAGCGGCGGCAGATCCCATACGAGGAACATCGTGCGGTGATCCCGCACCTCCGAATCCTTAGACTATTCGACCTCTCACCCGCTGCTTGTACGCAACCGGCGCAATCGATGAGTTGGGCCGCGGTGGAACGACGACCCAGTCGTTGTGGCGGTCGGAGCTGCCATCGGTCCAGTCCTTCGGAACGAAGACCAGGTCGCCCGCTTGTCTTCACGGCGCCTTCGCGGCAGTGTGCGGGAGATGCACGAGCCAGTCGAGGACGCTGTCCCGCCACCCACCCCGCCGCCCAACGCCCCATCCGCGGGCGGCCCCAAGCCCGACCCCGCCGACCGTGACCGTGACCGTGACCGTGACCGTGACGACGACGGTCGCGCCCGCCAGGCCCGGCCACGCGATGCGCTTGGCCGCCCGCTGCCCTATGGCGCCCACGGCGTCGAACCGGTCTCCGAGGACCCGCTGCCCCCGCTGGAGACCGTCGAGACCGCCTTCGGCCTACTGGCACAGGGGCGGCCGTTCTCGGCCCACGAGGTCTTCGAGGCGCGATGGAAGGACGGGCCCGAGCAGGAGCGCGACCTGTGGCAGGGGCTCGCGCAGCTCTGCGTCGGGATCACGCACGCACTGCGCGGGAACACCGTCGGCGCGCAGACGCTTCTTGAGCGTGGGACACAGCGGCTCCAGCAGTACGCCGCTACAGGTGGACCGACATACGGGGTAGTCCTGCAGAGGTTCATAGGAGAGGCCCGGGAGAGAATCACCCAAACAAGACCATGACCGGCTCGATGACGACCGACTACCCGAAGCGCTACGCCGGGCAGCTGAGCAGGGAACGCCGACTGGTGACCCTTCCGTTTCCGGGACGGGGTTCGGTCATCCAGTGCCCGCGGTCGCGCAGTGTGCGCCAATGATGCCGGAGGCAGGCAGTAGTGCTTGGCCGGTACGCGGACGACTCAGCCGACGTGGACGAAGATGAGCGCGAACACCGCGAAGCCTGAGGTGAGGAAGGTAGGTCCGAGCCGGCTTGTGTCGCCTTGGTGGCCTGCGCCAGCACCGACAGAGTGACCGGTTCGGGTGCGTCCGGTAGGGCGAAGTAGCCAAGAATGGCCCCGACCAGGATGGGGACCGCAAACGATAGCGACAGCAGGATCTGGGCGCGGCGGATAGCTTCGACGCGGGCCGGCCCCGGGGAAAGATAGCGGCAGGTCCAATAGTCTCCTCTTCTGCTTCGGCGCGGGCTTGTACGTAGCCGACGGCGTGCCCGAGGATCAGGGGTTTGTGCCCCACCAGCGGCGGGTGCGGCGGGTGTAATCGAGGTAGGGCTGACCGTAGTGGTGGGTGAGGTGGTGCTCCTCAACCGGTATCCATGCCGCGTAGGCCGTGGCCAGGACGCCGGTGGCGCACAGTGCCGCGCCGCTGCGTCTGGCCAGGGCAGCCCCGGTCAGGGCCAGCAGGTAGCCCAGGTACTGCGGGTTGCGTGAGTAGCGGTAGATCCCGGTGGTCGTCAGTTCTTGGTTGCGGCTGCCCGTCAACTCCTTGGGCCCGGCGAACCGGCTCATTCCCGCCACACACGCCCCCACCCCGGCCGTCATCAGCCCGGCGCCCGCGACGCCGGCGAATCCGGGAGGTAGAGGCAACGAGGCTACCCGACGAGCCAGCGTCCAGCCGGTGAGCCCCGTATGAGCGGTGTAGGCGGCCCACATCGCTGTGGCGGTGGCGGCGCGCAGGGAGGCTTGTTGGGTGAGGTCGTTGGCCATCTGGGACAGCAGGGGCACCGACCGGCGCAGCGGAACCGGTGCTCTGCTCATCGGGTGCTGCCTTCCTGGTGGTCGTGTGCCACCTTGGGGGTGGGCCTGCAGCATTCGCTGTGTGCGCTTGCGATGTCCGAGCACGCGGTCAACGCGTCGGTGGTGTGCGTGTCACCGCCGGCAGCACCGCCCGTAGAGCAGCAGTTCTGACCTCGCCAGGCCTGCAGCCCTTCGCGGGCCGCGACGGTGGCGATGACGAGTCCGGCTACCGGGTCGGCCCAGGACCACCCCAGGATCGCGTTGAGCAGCAGACCGGCCAACAGCACCGCGGACAGGTAGGTGCACAGCAGCGTCTGGGTGGAGTCAGCGACCACCGCGCCTGAGCCCAGGGCGCGTCCGGTGCGGCGTTGGGCCCACGACAGGAACGGCATGATCAGCAGCGAGGCGAGCGCCAGGGCGATGCCCACCCTGGAGGTCTCGGGGCCGTGGTCCCCGAGCAGTGCGCGCAGCGACTCAAAGCTCACGTAGCCGGCGAGGGCGAAGAACGACAGGGCCATCAAGCGCAGCGCCAGCCGCTCGCGTGACTCCGGCACCGTGTGCCGGAACTGCCACAAGATGATGAGCCCGGAGGAGACCTCGACGACCGAGTCCAGGCCGAACCCGACCAGGGCGACCGAGCCGGCGATCACCCCCGCGGCGATGGCGATCACCGCCTCGATGCAGTTGTAGGCCACTGATGTTGCGGCCAGCAGCTGAGCGCGTCGTCCCAGCCTCGCCCGCTCGGGGCCGTCGAGTTCGACCGGGTGCCTGTGAGTGCTCATCGCGGCCGGGGGAGGGCGTGGATGCCGTGGTTAGGGCACAACGTCACCGCGTCCCCGGTGGCCTCGAGAAGCCGTTCGGCTGCGGCCCACAAGTCCATCAACGCCTCAGGGTGGTTCAGCGAGTAGACCGTCGCGCGCCCGTGTGGACGGGCGGTGACCAAGCCGCACTCACGCAGGC
>JBASAZ010000177.1:0-6952 GCA_049650845.1 Ornithinimicrobium sp. | reverse complement strand
GGCTGTTCCGGATCCGCGCCGGGTGCGCCGCGGCGCCTTCGACCGGCCGTTGGCCCCGGGCCCGGAGCCACCGCCCAGCGACAGTCCGCTGGGCACCGAGACCGTGAGCCGCTTGCCGTCGACCTCGAGCACCATGTCGGTGCGCTCCGCAGGTCCCTCGCCGTCCTCTGCGCTCGGTCCCGAGTATGCCTTGATGGTGTTGTCGAACTCCGTCTCGATCCAGCGGGTGTGCACGCGGAAGTCCTCGCCGGCAGGAGGCGCGAACGCGGGATCGCTGACCACGACGCGGTGGAAGGTGAGGGCGGTCGGCATGCCCTCGATGACGTATTCAGCCAAGGCGCGCCGGGCCCTGGCCAGGGCTTGGGGCCGGTCGGCGCCGGTCACGATCAGTTTGGCGAGCATCGAGTCAAACGCGCCGGAGATCACGTCGCCCTCCTCGACGCCGGAGTCCACCCGCACGCCAGGCCCGCTCGGCGTGCGGTAGGTCACCACGCTGCCCGGTGCAGGAAGGAAGTCGCGGCCCGGATCTTCGCCGTTGATCCGGAACTCAATGCTGTGGCCTCGGGAAGGAGGCAGGGAGGTGAAGGTCAGTGCTTCGCCGTTGGCGATACGGATCTGCTCCACCACCAGGTCGACGCCGGTGATCTCTTCGGACACCGGGTGCTCGACCTGCAAACGGGTGTTGACCTCGAGGAAGGAAATGGTGCCGTCCGCCCCCACCAAGAACTCCACGGTGCCGGCGCCGACGTACTTCGCCTCCCTCAGGATGGCCTCGGAAGAGGAAACCAGCTCCTCGATCTGGGCCTCGCTCAGGAACGGGGCGGGGGCCTCCTCGACCAGTTTCTGGTGGCGGCGTTGCAGGGAGCAGTCGCGCGTCGAGACGACGGCGACGTTGCCGTGAGTGTCGGCCAAGCACTGGGTCTCGACGTGCCGAGGTTTGTCCAGATAGCGTTCGACGAAGCATTCGCCCCGGCCGAACGCCCCCTCCGCTTCGCGAACGGCGGCCTCGAACATGTCGGGGATCTCCTCGATCGTGCGGGCGACCCGCATCCCCCGGCCGCCGCCGCCGAAGGCAGCCTTGATCGCCACCGGTAGCCCGTGCTCGCGGGCGAAAGCCACCACGGCTTCGGCGTCCGGAACCGGATCCTTCGTGCCCGGCACCAACGGGGCGCCGGCCGCCATCGCGATGTGACGCGCCTTGACCTTGTCGCCCAGAGAGTCGATCGCCGCAGGTGGTGGGCCGATCCAGACCAAGTCGGCGTCCATCACCGCCTGAGCGAAGGTCGCGTTCTCGGACAAGAAGCCGTAGCCGGGGTGAATCGCATCGGCGCCGGCCTGCCTGGCGACCTCGATGATCTTGTCCTGCACGAGATACGACTCACCAGGGGTGTTGCCACCCAGGGCGTAGGCCTCGTCGGCAATCTTGACGTGGAGCGCGTTGCGGTCCGGGTCGGCATACACCGCCACCGACTCGATCCCGGAGTCGGTGCACGCGCGCGCGATCCGGACTGCGATCTCGCCTCGGTTGGCAATAAGGACCTTGCTGATCGGCATGAGCGTCACCCTAGTACGGCGGATGCCTCCGGTCCGGCTCCGCGCGCGGCGACGACCTCAGGATCGGGTGGCGGTCATCGCGCGGTCAGATTATCGAGCGGCCAGATCATCGCGGCACCGCTGCTCCAAGTCCGCCAACTCCTGCAGCGACGCATCGATGTCGGCCCGGCGGCGCTGCAAATCCTCTCGGCGGTCACCGATCTGCGACAACAGGTACTCCAGCTGCCCGGTCTCACCGGGCTGCTCGTCATACATGTCGATGATCGTGCCGATCTCGTCCAACGGGAAGCCCAG
The DNA here is from genome assembly GCA_049650845.1 of Ornithinimicrobium sp. Classification (GTDB taxonomy): domain Bacteria; phylum Actinomycetota; class Actinomycetes; order Actinomycetales; family Dermatophilaceae; genus Ornithinicoccus. The sequence continues at coordinate 5,104 of JBASAZ010000177.1, read as the reverse complement.
TCGGCGACCTCGCAGGATGAGCGCGAGCCGGGTCCGGTCTCGTCGCAGATAACGTCGGGTCGTGCCGCCGGGCCCGACCCGGTCGGGGGACAGCAGGCCGAGCTGCTCGTAATGCCGCAGCGCGCGGTGGGTGACGTCGAAATCATCAGCCATCTCAGCGATCGTCCACGGGCCCAGGCTTGTCATGCCTTCGATTTTCCTTTACCTTGACGTGAACGTCAAGCAGTCAGAGTGGGTATGCCAGAGTGGGTATGCGGGAAGGCCAGTCGTCGATGTACGAACTCAGCGAAGATCACGAGGACTTCCGTGCGCTCGTGCGAGACTTTGCCCGCGAGCAGATCGAGCCACACGTGGGCGACTGGGATGCTCGCGCGCACTTCCCGACCGAGATTGTTCCGGCGATGGGGGAGTTGGGTCTCTTCGGCCTGCACGCGCCGGAGGAGTTCGGCGGTGCCGGGCTGGACGAAGGCGGCTTCACCTACCTGTGCGTGGCTATCGAAGAGCTCGGTCGCGTCGACCAGTCGATCGGCATCACCCTCTCGGCCGGTGTGGGACTCGGCATCAACCCGATCCTGACCTACGGCACCCAGGCACAAAAAGAGCAGTGGCTGCCCGACCTCATCGCCGGCCGGGCGTTGGCCGGCTTCGGGCTGACCGAACCGGAGGCGGGCTCGGACGCGGCGGCCAGCAAGACTCGGGCAACGTTGAGCGACGGACAGTGGCAGATCAACGGCTCCAAGGCCTTCATCACCAACTCGGGCACCGACATCACCTCCGTGGTGACCGTGACCGCAAAGACCGGGCAGCACCCCACCGGCAAGGCCGAGATCAGCGCCATCCTGGTGCCCAGCGACACGCCTGGGTTCATCGTGGAGCCGCCGTATCGCAAGCTCGGCTGGCACATCAGCGACACTCACGGGCTGACCTTCGACGACGCGCTCGTGCCGGAGGAGAACCTGCTCGGCGGACGGGGTCAAGGCTTCAAACAGTTCCTGAAGACATTGGATGACGGCCGGATCGCCATCTCGGCACTCGCGCTCGGGTGTGCGCAGCGGATGCTCGAAGAGGCCACGGCATACAGCACCACCCGAATGGCCTTCGGCCGTCCGATCGGCGCGAACCAGGGAGTTTCGTTCCAGGTCGCCGACCTGGCCGTGATGGTGGAGGCGGCTCGGCTGCTGACCTACAAAGCGGCCTGGCTGAAGGATGAGAATGAGGCGGGCCGGCGCAGCACCAGCGAGGTCAAGCAGGCCGCGGCCATCGCGAAGCTGTACTCGACGGAAGCGGCCATGAGTGCCACCCGGATCGCCACCCAGGTCTTCGGCGGCAACGGCTTCATGGAGGAGTACCCGGTGGCCCGGTTCTATCGGGACGCCAAGATCCTGGAGATCGGCGAAGGCACCTCCGAAGTGCAGCGCATGCTGATTGCGCGCGGGCTCGGTCTCCCGGCGTGAACCCGACGCAGCCCGGCGATCCGCGGGTGGCGGACCTGCGACACCGGCTCGAGACGGCATACGAGGCGACAGCCCAGCCCGACGAGCGCGGCCGGAGGAAGTTGTCCGCGCAGCACAAGTTAGCCGTGCGCGAGCGCATCGACCTGCTGATCGACGAGGGCACGTTTGTCGAAGACGGCCGTTACGCCAACGCCACCGCCGGCGACCTGCCCGCAGATGGCGTGGTCACCGGACACGGCGAGGTCGATGGTCGAGCGGTGATCGTGGTGGCCAACGACCCCACGGTCAAGGCCGGCTCGTGGGGGGCCCGCACGGTCGAAAAGATGATCCGGGCCACCGAGAGCGCCCTGCGTGAAGAGCTGCCGCTCTTCTGGTTAGTGGACTCCGCCGGAGCTCGGATCACCGACCAGGTGCAGCTGTTTCCCGGCCGGCGTGGCGCGGGACGGATCTTTCACAACCAAGTGGCGCTGTCCGGGAAGGTGCCGCAGATCTGTTGCCTGTTCGGCCCTTCGGCCGCTGGGGGCGCCTATATCCCCAGCTTCACCGACCTGGTGATCATGGTCGAGGGCAACGCGTCGATGTATCTGGGCAGCCCACGGATGGCCGAGATGGTGGTCGGCGAGCAGGTCTCGCTGGAAGAGATGGGTGGTGCCCGGATGCACTGCACCGTTTCTGGCGTGGGTGACGTGCTGGCCGGCGACGACAGCGAAGCGATCGAGCTGGCCAAGCTCTATTTCTCCTACCTGCCCAACAGCTGGGCCTTGCCGACCCCGCGCTATTGCGTCGACGAGCCGTCGCATCCGTTGAGCCGCTCGGTCATCCCCGAGGCGGAGTCCGTCCCGTTCGACGTGCACGAGGTCATCGACGGGCTGATCGACGACGACAGCTTCTTCGAGATCAAGGAGCTCTTCGCCCCCGAGCTCGTGATCGGTCTAGGCCGGATGGGTGGCGAAAGCGTCGGCCTGATCGCCAACAACTCGGCCAGCAAGGGCGGCGTGCTGTTCAGTGATTCCGCCGACAAGGGAGCCCGCTTCATCTGGCTCTGCGATGCCTACGGCATACCGCTGGTCTATCTCGTGGACGTGCCAGGTTTCATGATCGGCTCCGAGGTCGAGCGCGGCGGAATCATCCGGCACGGCGCGAAGATGGTCAGCGCCGTGGCCGAGGCGACCGTCCCACAGTTCTGCGTCGTGCTGCGCAAGGCCTACGGGGCCGGGCTCTACGCAATGGGCGGACCGGGCTTCGGCCCGGACGCAACGCTGGCCCTGCCCACCGCGCGGATCGCGGTGATGGGGCCTCAGGCCGCCGTCAACGCGGTGTATGCCGGCAAGATCGCTCAGATCGAGGACGAGGACGAGCGTGCTCAGTTCGTCGCGGACAAGCGTTCGGACTATCTGGAGGACGTCGACGTGGAACGCTTGGCCGCGGACCTGGTGATCGACGGGGTGATCGAGGCCGAAGAGCTGCGGGGGGAGCTGTTGCATCGGCTGCGGTACGCCGCGGGGCGCGAACGCCACTTCTCCACCCGGCGCCGCGGCATACCGCCGGTTTAGTCGTTCACGACGCGGGGAAGGTCTGGGCGCAGGTCGTGCCAGGCCACCCCGAACTCCGCCAGCAACGTCCGCACCATGGGAAGGCTGACCCCGACCACAGCGTGGTAGTCGCCTTCGATGCGCCGGACGTAGGGTCCACCGAGCCCATCCACGGTGAATCCTCCCGCCACCTGGAGCGGTTCCCCCGTGGCGATGTAGGCGTCGATCTCCGCATCGTCCAGATCGGCGAAGTGCACCGTGGTGGAAGCCACGTCGCCGACTGCGCGCGATGCCTCGGCGGCGTCGTGCTTGCGTCGGTCAATCAGCCAATGACCACTGTGCAGCACCCCACTGGACCCGCGCATCGCGTGCCACCGGCGGCGGGCTTCCTGCGCGGTGTGCGGCTTGCCGTGGACCTCGCCGTCGAACTCCAGCACCGAGTCGCACCCCAGGACCAGATCGCCTGGGTCGCCTTCTCCTAGTGAGTCCGCGACGTCACGACACTTCGCCTGGGCGAGGATCAAGGCGACCTCACGGGCCCCGAGCGCCCCACCCTCGCGCTCCCGATCGGCGACGACCGCATCCTCGTCCACGGAGGAAACCACGACGTGCGGATCGAGACCAGCCCGCCGCAACGTCCCAAGTCTCCCCGGCGACGCCGATGCCAGCACGAGACGAATCACGGCGCAACGCTATCGCGGAATAGGTGAATAGCGGGCGCGAGTATACTCAGCAAGTCTTTTTGTTATCGAAGTACCCCCTTGTGGCGATGTATTCACTGCGGCCTATGGTGGAGAGGCCAGACCTCATCACACCTCATCAAAGGAGAGCACATGAGCATGCAGGACGAACACGCAACTCCCAGCGCTAGCGACGGTAAGGACGTGAGCTGGACCGACCTCGGCCAGGACCTGTGGGCCTATCTCACCGGACGCGGCGCCGCCATCAACTACAGCTTTGTGGACATGGCTGTCGAGGTCCCGCGAGACACCGGCCCCGATGCTCCGCGAGCAACGTGGAAGGTCAACGGCACCCTGCGCATCACGACCAGTGACGACGAGTCGGCAGGCTCCGACCCCCTGCGGGACTGATCGAGCATGGCGTTTCGCTTCAACATCGAGGCCGACCTGACCTTTTCGATGGAACGGCCTTCTGGCGGCGACGGACAGACGCAGTCGCTGTCCGGCACGGTCACCGGCCGAGGTCGACACGTCGAGGTGCGTTGTGACGATGTCGGAGCGATGTCCTCAGGCTCCTCCCTCCGCGAGGCGCGGCTGATCGCGGCCGCGCTCGCGGAGCAGGGTCTGAGCGTGTCACTCGCCGGGTCCAACGGTCCGATCGTGACGATCGGCGACGTGAGAGCCGGCGTGCTCACGCGGCTGGCGACCCGCTCGAGGCACATCCGCATCGATGACCTTCGGGCAGCGGCCGGCCTGCGGGGATCTCGCGGCGGTGGTCGTGGCACGGACGCCCGTCTGCTGCCCCCACCCACCCCGTTCCCGGTTGCTCCGACCTTCCGTTGGTCGCGGCGGCGGGCGACGACCACGCACGACCCCGACGGTGGTGGCCGACCCAGGCTCGTCTTCTCGATGGGCGCGGCGGCCACGGCCGACGATCCGCGGCGGGTGTTCAACCTTTCGCGTACAGGCACGAGCATCGGCAGCAGCGAGGAATGCGATCTGCGCCTGACGGGCATCGATGCCGTGGCGGCCCACATTCGCCGTGATGACAACGACGAGTACGTGGTGGTGGCCCACGAGGGCGAGACGACCACGAAGGTCAACGGAGTCACCGTGGCCCAAGAGCAGGTGTTGCGCACGGGCTCTCGCGTCCAGATCGGGCCCTGGCCGATGACCTACACCCGCGAGGAGTTCGCCGACCACGGCCGACCGTACGGGGGGCGTGCCGGCGGGGAGTTCAGCCGTCAGAAAAGCCAGTCCTCGCCCCGCTACAAGGCCTGACGGGCGAGTCTGGACGATCGATCAGCCTGTCTCTCCGTCGATATAACACCAGCGCCATCCCTCACCGGCTTCAAAGCTCTCCATCACCGGGTGACCGGACTCGTGGAAGTGCCGGGAGGAGTGCATGCCCAACGAGGAGTCGCAGCAACCCACGTAT
>JBASAZ010000176.1:0-7757 GCA_049650845.1 Ornithinimicrobium sp. | reverse complement strand
CCGAAATGGCTGGGTCATCCGTTTCCGGGTCGGCCCCAGCGGCATAGACCTCGATGTCGTAGTCACCGGCGGGCAGGGTCAATGGATCGGTCAGTGTGCCCGGTTCGAAGTCCGGGAGCGTTTCTTCGCCGTTGACGTAGACGTCGACGGTCAGCCCGGGCACCGCGTGCAGCACGGACACCCGACTCTCGTCCTGAGCCGTGGCAGGAAGGGCAGTGGCGGCGAGGGCGAGGCCGGTGGCCGCACCCCAAGCAATGGAACGCATGTCGATCTCCTGTGGGTTCAGGGGAACCATGGGTGACTCCCTCTGACCCGTACTTCCGGCGTGGCCACACATCTGGATGCAGGTACGGCCAAGAATCGTGCTGACCCCGCGATCAGCCTCCGGAGACGGACAGCTCGGCGGCGGCGATCGTCGCCCGCTGCGCCTCGTTCAGTTCGCGCGAGGCCAACCAGAACTCCGGCAGGATCACCCTGCGCGATGAGCCGGCGCGTCCTCGTTGGCCCTCCGCGTCGTCGCCCGGCCACGGCTGATCCAGATCCAGGGTGTTGATCAGCCGTTCCAACGACGCGAGCGAGTCGATCAGGCCCAACTGGTGACGCAGTGACCCGCCCACGGCGAATCCCTTGAAGTACCACGAGATGTGCTTGCGGATATCTCGGCAGCCGCGGCTCTCGTCGCCGTAGAACTCCACAAGGTATGCCGCGTGCCGGCTCAACGTGGCACACACCTCGCGCAAGGTGGGCTCCACCCGGTCCTGGGAGCCGGCAAACGCGGCGGCCAGGTCGGTGAAGAGCCACGGTCGTCCCAGGCAGCCACGACCGACCACGACGCCATCGCAACCGGTCTCCTGCACCATACGAACAGCGTCCTCAGCAGACCAGATGTCACCGTTGCCGAGCACCGGGATAGACGTCACAGCCTGCTTCAACGCCGTGATTCGACTCCAGTCGGCCTGCCCGCTGTAGGCCTGGGAGGCGGTGCGAGCATGCAGCGCAACTGCGGCCGCGCCCTCATCCTCGGCGATCCGGCCAGCGTCGAGATAGGTGATGTGGTCGCTGTCGATGCCCACCCGCATCTTGACCGTGACCGGGATGCCGGCCGGCGAAGCCTGAGCCACGGCAGCGCGGACGATGCCCCGGAAGAGGTCGACCTTCCAGGGCAGGGCGGCTCCCCCGCCCTTGCGGGTGACCTTGGGCACGGGGCAACCGAAGTTGAGGTCGATGTGGTCAGCCCGGTCCTCGCGGACGAGCATCTTCACCGCGGCACCCACCGTTGCGGGGTCAACGCCATACAGCTGGATGGATCGTGGTTGCTCGTCGGCGTCGTGCTCGATCAGGCGCATCGAGATGGGAGTGCGTTCGACCAGCGCCCGGGACGTGATCATCTCGCTGACGTAGAGCGAGCTTGCTCCCGAGGCCGCATGGTCCGGGAGCGAACTCCCCTCGTTGCCGTATTGACGGCACAACCTCCGGAACGCCCGATTGGTGATGCCGGCCATCGGCGCAAGGACCACGGGCGAACCGATACGGTGTCGGCCGATCTGCAAGGGCTTCGCGATGGGCGTGGTTCGCTCAGCAAGAGTCGCAATGGCCATAGGGGCATCCTCTCAAATGACGACGGCGGCGACGCCAGGGTCCGTGCCGGCGGGCCGCTCGATGGCCGTGTCCAACCACGGCACCGGTCCGGCGGCCCTATCGGTTGACGGGCGCCGGGCGTGGCACCGACGGCAGGAGGGCACCGAAGTCCGGCAAGACACCAGCGGCCTCGAGCGACTCCGCCGACGAGAGATCATCGGCCCCCCGAGCTGGGAGTCGATCCGCGTCAGGGCCAGGGCTTGGCGACAACACGACGGACCGAGACAGCTCTTCGGCGGCCCGACCGATCCGCTCGCTCAACGCCTGAGCGTCCGGAGTCGCAGCGCCGAAGTCGGCGGTGGCCGCGAAGACGCCAGTCGCGAGCACGGTGGCACCGAAGTAGGCAAAGAGCGGCCGCATGGCGTGGTCGAGCACCAGCGAGTGGCGCTGCGACCCCGCGGTGGCCGCGATGAGCACCGGCGTACCGCGCAAGGCCTCAGCATCGAGCACATCGAAGAAAGACTTGAACAAGCCCGAGTATGACGCCGCAAAGACCGGAGTTGCCGCGATCACGGCATCGGCCTGAGCCACCGCAGTGTTCGCTCGCTCCACAGCAGCCGATCGCCGTCCGGCGGTCAGCACGGCCGAGGTCAGATCCATCCCCAGTTCGCGGACGTCGATGAAGGTGAGCTCGACGGCGACGTCGCGCACGCGCAGACTCTCAACGACCGACTGCCCGATGCGCTGAGCCAGCAAGGTGGTCGACGATGGCGTGCTCACGCCGGCCGAGACCACGACGACGGAGACGGGGCTGGACGTCATACCGAGGCCCCGGCGGTCACCTTCGCCGGCCGCACATGGGCGTTGGGATGTGCTGTCCCAGCGCTGACCAGCGACGCGTGAACCGGCGGATCCGAGGGCACTCCCGCCGGACGGCGAGCCTCGAACTCGCGCCGCAGCACCGGGATGACTTCCGAGCCGAGCATCTCGAGCTGATCGAGAACCACCGGAAGTGGCAACCCTGCGTGGTCCATCAAGAACATCTGACGTTGATAGTCCCCCACCTCATCGGCAAAGCTCAGCGTCCGCTCGATGACCTGTTGCGGGCTACCCACGGTCAGTGGGGTCTCGCGCACGAACTGCTCCATCGACGGCCCATGGCCATAGACCGGGGCGTTGTCGAAGTACGGACGGAACTGACGCACCGCATCCTGGCTGTTCTTCGCCATGAACACCTGCCCGCCGAGTCCCACGGTGGCGGTGTTGGCCGGGCCGTGGCCGTAGTGCTCGAAGCGGCGCCGATACAGGCCCACCATGCGCGCGGTGTGCTCGATGTTCCAGAAGATGTTGTTGTGGAAGAACCCGTCACCGTAGAACGCGGCTTGCTCGGCGACTTCAGGCGTGCGAATCGAGCCGTGCCAGACGAAGGGGGGTATGCCGTCCAGGGGGCGAGGTGTGGCGGTGAAACCCTGCAAGGGCGTGCGGAACTGGCCGGACCAGTCGACGACGTCCTCGCGCCACAGCCGCCTCAGCAGGTCGTAGTTCTCGACGGCCAGCGGCATCGCCTGGCGGATGTCCTTCCCGAACCACGGATAGACAGGCCCGGTGTTGCCGCGGCCCATCATCAGGTCGACCCGACCACCGGACAGGTGCTGCAGCATCGCGTAGTCCTCCGCGATCTTCACCGGGTCATTGGTGGTGATCAACGTGACCGCCGTCGAGAGCTTCAACGAGGTGGTCTGCGCGGCGATGTAACCGAGCATGGTGGTGGGAGAGGACGACATGAACGGCGGGTTGTGATGTTCCCCGGTGGCGAAAACGTCCATGCCGACCTCTTGGGTCTTCACCGCAATCTGGACTTGCGCCTGGACGCGCTCCGCGTCGCTCGGGGTCCGCCCTGTCGTCGGGTCCATGGTGATGTCGCCGACACTGAACACTCCGAACTGCATAATCCTCAGCCTCCCTGACAATTAGTTGATGTGTCAATTATCTGAAGGTTCCCCGGCGCCGGTTTGTTCCCAGAACCCTTACTCTGACCCGGTGCATCCCCTCGCGCTCGCGCTCACCGGACTGCTGACCGGCTGGGGCTTGATCGTCGCCATCGGCGCCCAAAACGCGTTTCTGCTGCGGCAAGGCCTGCGCGGGGAACATGTCGCGGCCATCGTTGCCTTCTGCGTGATCTCCGATGTCGTGCTCATCGGCATGTCGATCGCCGGGATCGGCGCGGCCCTCGCGCACTGGCCCGCCCTGGTGCCGATCGCCCGGTGGGGCGGCGGACTCTTCATCATCGGCTACGGGCTGCACGCCGGACGTCGCGCCTTTCACCCCCTCGCCCTCCAGGCGGAAACGTCGCGGGCGATGTCGCTGACCCGGGCGCTCACCGTTATAGGCGCCCTGACCTGGCTCAATCCGCACCTCTACCTCGACATAATGCTGCTCGGGACCATCGCCAACAGCCATGGTCCGCTCGGGCGCTGGTGGTTCTTTGCCGGCCTGGTGCTGGCCAGCACCACCTGGTTCGTCGGGGTCGGCTACGGCGCCCGGTTGCTTCGACCGTTCTTTGCCCGGCCGCGCTCCTGGCAGATCCTCGACTCGCTCATCGCCGTGGTCATGGTCACCCTCGGAGTCACCCTCATCGCGCGAGGCTGACCCCGAGGGCCACGAGGCTCCGGTGAACGTACGGAGCATCGTCGCCCACGGCCGCTGCTCAGTCCGCGATGAGACGCTTGCCCATCCCGCTGGCCCCGTCCGCCGCATACCCCCAGCGGTCGTAACGCTCGATCAACGCAGCATTCTCGCCTCGGATCTGGACGTTCAGCTTGGGACAACCCCGCTCGGTCAGCAGCCGTTCGACCTCGTTCAGCAGTGTCCGTCCACACCCGCGTCCCTGCCGACTCGGGGCTACCGCGAAGTAGTAGAGCCACCCTCGGTGTCCGTCGAACCCGGCCATCGCGCTCGCGATCACCTCGCCGTCCATGACGGCAACCAGGAACAGCTCCGGCTGCACGGTCATCTTGCGTTCGATGTCGCGGTACGGATCGTTCCACGGCCGCGTGAGACCAACCTCCTGCCACAACCGCACGACTGCCTCGGTATCGTCACGACGGAACGGGCGAATCTGCACACCACGTATCAGATCATGAGTCCCACCAGAGGCGACGCACGGCTCAGACGACGAGAACTCGCGTCCCGCGCGCCATCTTCCCTTCCGCCCACAACAGGTTGGCGGCGGCCGTCGACAACCGTGCACAGCCGTGCGAGGCGGGATAGGGCGGGATCGAGCTCGCACCGTGCAACGCACGGCCACGATCGAAGTATGCCGGGCGGTACAGCGAACCCAGCGGACCCTTCTGCCAACCCGCGCTGTAGGTGCTGTGGACGGTGAATGACCCCGGGTAGGTGTGTGCGTTGTAGGTGCGCCCGTGCCAGTCGTAGGGCTTGCCGTTGCCGGTCGAGGTGTTGAAGATCCGATACGTCCTGCCCCGTCGCACGTCGAGCACCAGTTGTCGCCTGAGGTGGATCTCGAAGCGGGTTCCCGAACCACCGACCGGGGTGAGTGCCGCACCGTTGCGCAGCGCCGCGCGAGTGTTCGGGCCGACGATCGCGTCGCGCACGAGCCCGTGACGCTTCTGGAGAGCCCACACCGCTTGCTGAGTGAGGTGACCAAAGACGCCGTCGGCCCTGCCGCACCAATAGCCTCGGGCGGCGAGCGACCTTTGCAGCGACGCCACCCCGGCACCTCGACTGCCCCTGCGGTACGTCGCAGCTGCGTCGGCCGGAGTCGCCGACAAGACCGTGGCCACGCCTGCCCCCAACCCCGCGAGGAGGACGGTGCGCCGGCTGCTTTGGACATCGCTGATCTTCATGGTTTACCTCTTCGTCACGGGAGTAGGTGCGCCTACCAAGAGCACGAACGCTCACGGCTGATGCAAAGTTGCCGTCACGAGTTGGTCACGTTCGAGTAAAGTCAGCCTAACGGCGTGGGCTCATCCCGCCAGCGGTGGAGCTTCACTGAGGTAGCCGGCACGTCCGGCCCGCTTCGGAGCGTTTCAGCAGCCGATGAGGCGTTGCGCGAGGTATCCCTCGACCTGGTCCAACGCCACTCGCTCCTGGACCATCGTGTCGCGCTCACGCACCGTGACCGCCTGGTCCTCGAGCGTGTCGAAGTCGACCGTGACGCAGAACGGGGTGCCGATCTCGTCCTGGCGCCGATAGCGGCGCCCGATGGCCCCAGCGTCGTCGAAGTCGACCATCCAGTGCTGTCGCAACTGCGCCGCCAGCGTCTTGGCCGCCGGCGACAGGTCGGCGTTGCGGGACAAGGGCAGCACGGCGACCTTGATGGGCGCCAGCCGTGGGTCTAACCGCAACACCGTGCGCTTGTCGACGCCCCCCTTGGCGTTGGGCGCCTCGTCCTCGGTGTAGGCATCCACCAAGAAGGTCATCAAGGAACGGGACAGGCCGGCCGCAGGCTCGATGACGTAGGGGGTGTAGCGCTCGCCGGAAGCCTGGTCGAAGTAGGACAAGTCCGTCCCGGAGTGCTCCGAGTGGGTCGTGAGGTCGAAGTCGGTGCGATTAGCGATGCCTTCGAGCTCGCCCCATTCGCTGCCGGCGAACCTGAAGCGGTATTCGATGTCGACCGTCCGGTCGGAGTAGTGCGACAGCTTGTCGGCCGGGTGCTCGTAGTGGCGCAGATTGTCCGGATCGACGCCCAACCCGACGTACCAGGCCGTGCGCTCGTCGATCCAGTACTGGTGCCACTCCTTGGCCGTGGCGGGCTCGACGAAGAACTCCATCTCCATCTGTTCGAACTCCCGGGTGCGGAAGATGAAGTTGCCTGGGGTGATCTCGTTGCGGAAGCTCTTGCCGGTCTGCGCGATGCCGAACGGAGGCTTTTTGCGGGTGGCCGTCATCACGTTGGCAAAGTTGATGAAGATGCCTTGCGCCGTCTCCGGGCGCAGATAGTGCAGGCCCGACTCGTCCTCGATGACGCCCAGATGGGTCTTGAGCATCATGTTGAACTCGCGCGGCGTGGTCCACTGCCCCTTGGTCCCGCAGTTGGGACAGTTCACCTCCTCGATCGCGACGTCGTCGGGATCGATCTCCTTGCCCTTCTTGGCGGCCTTCTCGGCCACCGCCTCCTGCATGTGGTCCAGCCGGAAGCGCTTGTGACAGCTGAGGCACTCGGTCAACGGATCGGTGAACTCGCCCACGTGACCGGAGGCCACCCAGGTCTGTCGGGGCAGGATGACCGAGGAGTCCAGACCGACCACGTCCTCGCGGGTCTGCACCATCGCCCGCCACCACTGCCGCTTGATGTTGTCCTTCAGGGCTACCCCCAACGGGCCGTAGTCCCAGGCCGACCTCGTTCCGCCGTAGATTTCGCCGCAGGGAAAGACGAAACCCCGGCGCTTGCAGAGGCTGACGACGCTTTCGATGGTGGTGGGGGCGGCCATGCGCGCAATCCTAAAGCGCCGCTCCGATTAGGCTGCCATCGTGTCCACGCCCAGCGAATCGCCCGAGCCCGATCCCGAGCGCGGATCCCAACGGGGCGGCATACGGGCCAGCATCGAGCGAGCAAGCACCCCGGCACTGACGACCATCGCCCGTGTGCCGACGCTTCTGCCCTTCGTGCTGATGTTCGGGGTGCTGCTGACCGGCGCCCTCCTCGGCGGCGTGGTGGGCGCGGTGCTGCTGCTGGTTCCGATCGCGTTCTTGGGTTGGCTGCTCTATCTGACCTGGCCGCACTTGCGGATGCCCGAGCGGTTGTTGCGCTTGGCCGTGCTGCTGCTCGTCATCGGGATCGCCACGACCCAAATCATCCCCCGGTAACAAGTTGCTTTTGACAATCATTCTCATCGAGCCCCACACTGGGCGTAGGCCCCTTCGCCCTCACCCAGCCCCTCTGGTCCTCGCCTGCACTACCACGCTGGCTCTAAGCGCCTGCGGGGCCGATTCCGGCGCAGACTCGGGCTCAGCTTCGGACGCCGCCCAGAGCAGTACCACCATCATCGCCAGTTTCTATCCCCTGCAGTTCATCGCCGAGCGGGTCGCCGGGGACCTGGCCACGGTGGACACCCTCACCGCTTCGGGTGCCGAGCCGCACGACGTCGAGCTCTCCCCTCGAGCGGTCGGATCGGTCGGTACCGCGGATCTGGTGCTCTACTCTGCTGGCCTGCAGC
>JBASAZ010000175.1:0-3108 GCA_049650845.1 Ornithinimicrobium sp. | reverse complement strand
AGCCGGCGGTGCTGGCCGCCCAGAGGAAGAGGGTGGTGCCCAGGTACCCCCAGATGCCCCCGAGCACCCACGTCATCAACGCCAGCCAGGTGTGAGTCAGTCTTTCCAGAAACCACAGGTAGAGGCTGGTGGTGACGAGTAACGACGCGATCATGAATACGTCCCGGGTCAGGATGGTGGCGCTGGCTGCGCGCCATACATGCCCGTCAAGGACCTGCTGGGATGACCACGACAGGGCCTGAGCCACGCCGGGCCGCAACTGCCAGGTGGAGTCCCAGGAGAGGGCGGCAGTGACGATCATCACGCTTGCCCACAGCAGCGATGCTCGGGGCAGTGTGGCCCAGCCAGTGCGGTCCGCACCCCGGTCGAGGACATCGAAGCGAGTCTTGACCGAGATGATCGCGGCTTTCATCCTGAGGCCTTGGCCGCTTTCACCTTGGATCGGCGGGTGCGGAAGGCTTCTCGGACCGCTCCGGGTGGCAGGAAGGCGCGGGCGATGCCCAGGGTGATCTGGGGTAGGTCAGCGCGGGTGGGGTAGGCCAGGAACATCGGTTCCCACCGGGGCGCGAACTTGTCTTTGAACCTCAACAGGTTGCGGGCGTCATAGACGTCGCCGCCGTGCTCGTAGAGCCACCCGATGGCGCGGCGGGCGGTGTCTTGGGATTCGTCGGTGGACGTAGCGGGGTCATCGGCCAGCGGCACCCCGCCGAGGCTAGCCCGGACTCGGCCGAAAACCGCGAAGTGGGCCACACTTTCCACCATGAGCAACTCCATCACGCCCGGAGGGCAGTCTTGGGCTCGGCGCATCAAATCCAGCACGGCGTCCTGTCCGTTGTTGAACGGCAACCAGGTCACGAACGCGACGACACGCTCGGTTGGGGTGTCGATGTGGTGGATTGCGACGTATACCTCTTGGTCGTCGAGACGATCGGGGTCGAACCGGCCCAAGGTAAAGCCCAGCTCAGGACCACCTTTGTCCTGCAACCATTGCGAGCTGACCTGCGCGAGTTGTTCGGTGCGTGCTGTGCTGCGCGCTGGCCCGGTGTAGGGGATAACGGTGACGTTTTCCCGGCGGGCCCGGGAGGCGGAGTGCCGGATGTTCGAGCGTCGTTTGCCTGCGGTGGAGAACTCGGCGACGTCGAGGACGGCTTCGACCCCGATCTGCAGGGTGGTATAGCCGACGGCGACCGCCATCTCGTTCTGGGCGATGTCCAAGGCCAGCAGGGCTGGCGTCCACCCGTTCTCTTCACAGTACGTTGTCAACTCCTCCAGTGCGGCCAGCTCGCGGCCGGGTTCGGAGACAGGGGCACCCAGCGACACGGCGGTGCGGCCGCGGATACCGACCGCCGCCCAGGCCCGACCGTTGTCCAACTCCAGGAGGTGGTTGTCCGGCAGAGCCAGGAGGGGAGCGGTTCCGGTCGTGCCATAGCGGCAGGAGAAGCGTCGGATGTCGTCCCGATCTGCCATTTGTCTACCTGCCCCCGGTCGGATCGCCCACAGCACCGCAAGGACCAGCAGTAGTGATCCGATGTGCAGGGCTAAGGCGTAGGCCTCGACCAGAGTTCGCTCGACGTCGACCCCACCGGGCAGGAAGAGCAGGGTGCGCCCGATCACCGCAAGCCGGTCACCAACCGGTGCCGGCGCGAGTTGGTCGATCTCGGCGTACCCGACCAGCGCGAACCCGACCAGCCCAGCCGCCATCCCCACCGGTACCCACCACCGGGCGAGCCGCGAGCCTGGCCCACGCAACCGAAAAGTGTCTCGGGTCATGAGCAGCAGCATGAGCGCGACCGCAGAAAGCAGCACCGCGATGGTGATGTGACCGCGCAGCAACCCCAGGAGTGTGCCAAGCGCGGTGAGCAGCACTCCCAGACGCCAAGCCTGGCTGTACCCCCGGGCCAGGAACCTGGCCAGCACCAAGAGGGCAATCCCCAGTTCCACGGCGGCGACGCGCCCGGTCAGTACGATCCCCAACCGGGTGGTGGCGCCGGTCAGCTCCGCCAGTTCTACCCCAACCTGCGGGAACAGTCCGGTCACGGCATTCGCGATCCCGGTGAGAGCAACCAACAAGGCTGGGGCAAGGCGGCGCCATCGTCGGGCACGGACTTGTTTCACAACGGTGGGCATATGCGGAGTCTGTCCGGGGCAGACCGGCGCGACAAGCGTCAGGCGGCCCGGGCACACCCCACACCACCGGGGCCGGAACACGGGAACCGGTGGCTTGTGGCTCTTGATGGCGCGCCGGGGCGACGATCCCACGCCGGCCTGGTCTCATGTCCGGTCAGTTGCCGGGAGTGGCCTCCTCAAGGTCGTTCTGCTGGTCGGTGCCGGGAGCCTGGGTGTCGCCAGTCCCATTGCCGCCGTCATCGAATTCATCGCCCTCGTCGTCAACATCTTCGACTTCTTGGGTCAAGACACGCCCGTCGCCGGCATCGATCAGGACTTCCACCATGGTGCCATCGGCCTGGGTGATCTCGGCCTCCCAGACCACGAAGCCGTCCTCGTCGTCCAACTCAATCTTGCCGACCGTGCCGGGTACGGCGTCCGTCGCGGAGGTGCGAGCCTGGTCCTCGTTCACCGTGGCCAGGTCCGCTAGCGCGGTTGTCTCGGCCTCTTCCTGCGCCTTCTCCTCGGCGCTGCCTTCCTTGGTCTCGTCGCCCTCTGGCATCTCGGCGGGGGCTGTGATGGTGCCAGTGAAGCTGGCTTCGTCCGAGGTGCCGGTGCTCTTGGAGTCATCCGGTGCCGCGGCGGCGATGGTTGCGCCACCGGCCAGCAGGACTCCGCCGAGGGCGGCGGCTGCGATAGCGATCTTCTTACCGTCGGTCTTCATGGAAGATTCAGGTCCTTTCACAGGGCGACAGGGGCCGGTTGGCTCCCTGTGAGGCCCTACCCTGCGCCAGGGGCCCTGTGCTGACCCTGAGTGCGGCTGAGAACAATCTCAGAGTGCCCCGGATGCGCGAACGGTGCGTCCGTGCCGATTTCAGCCGAGAACGCGGCACCTGAGGATAGGACTGAGATTGACGCTGCCACAACGGATCAGCCGCCGTTGGCGGCGAGGCGGTAACCCATACCGCGTACCGTTTCGATGGCTTGGCGGCCGAACGGAGT
>JBASAZ010000174.1:0-5453 GCA_049650845.1 Ornithinimicrobium sp. | reverse complement strand
AACTAAGCGCCTCGACTACATATTCGTGCACTTGACACCTACGAGCCGCCATCCCGGCATCGGTAGCGCGCGTCGATCAGGCGCTCCAGAGAACGAGGTGGACACGCTCATGGGGGGCGCCCTGTCGCGGCAGTATGACGCGGGGCCGGTGTGGTCGCTCGGGTTGCACGGCGACGCTCGCTCATGCCGATGAGAGCGCACCCGCTGGGTCGCTACTGCCTTCGTCGTCGGTGGCGGGTTCGCGCTCGCAGGTATGTTGAT
Organism: Ornithinimicrobium sp.; assembly: GCA_049650845.1. GTDB lineage: Bacteria > Actinomycetota > Actinomycetes > Actinomycetales > Dermatophilaceae > Ornithinicoccus. The sequence continues at coordinate 5,192 of JBASAZ010000174.1, read as the reverse complement.
GGCACCTGGCAGCCCGCCAGGTCCCGAACGGACGGCCGAGGCAGTCTCGATGTCGCTGTTCTTCGGTGTCCCGCTGCTTGTGGCGGCGGGACTCGGTGTGGGGGTAGGCGCTGCAGAGAGGCGAAGACACGAAGACACCGTTGAAACAGGTACTGGTCACGAGGAATGTGGCCCAGCCGGGGTGTAGGCATCTGCCGACGGGGCAACCCGCTTCTGCCGCGTGGAGGACGGCTAGCGTCCAGCTGGTGATGCCAATGGACTTCGCTCCGACGGCGGTTGGGTCGATCCATGCTATCGGGTGGGGCCGAGGTCCTTGATGCGCGTACGGTGCCGCGCGAGATGACCCGGCGCACCCGGATGGGCGATGATGCCATCGTGGCAGTTGTGCGCGACCTCGTGGTCTCGCCCGCGGACGGTCCCCTGCGGGTGGCGATCGTTGGCGCGGGGCCGGCCGGGGTCTACGCGGCCGAGGCGCTGGCCGAGCAGGACGCCGTCCCTGTGGCAGTCGACATCATCGACCGGTTGCCGACGCCTTTCGGGCTGGTGCGGTACGGCATCGCCCCCGACCACCTGAAGATGAGGGGTTTGCGGGTCACGCTACAACGCACCCTGGATCAGCCGCGGGTACGGTTCTTCGGCAACGTCGAGGTCGGCGTCGACCTCTCCCTGGCACAGTTGCGCGCTCATGTGGACGCGGTGATCTACACATTCGGCGCCGCCGATGCCGGGCGGCTTGGTGTCGACGGGGAGCAACTGCCCGGGAGCCTGACCGCCCTTGAACTCGTCTCTTGGTACTGCGGGCATCCCGACGCCGACCGCGCCACGGTGGAGGAGGCACTGTCCCAGGCACGTTCGGTGGTGGTCATTGGCGTGGGCAACGTCGCCCTCGATGTCGCTCGGGTGCTCGCTCGGGGACCCGAGGAACTCCAGTCCACCGAGATGCCGCAGCATGTTCTTGAGGCGCTCGCAGCCGCGCCGGTCGAGCAGGTCACCGTTGTCGGACGGCGGGGTCCGGCCCTGGCCAGTTTTACCACCCAGGAGCTGCGTGAGCTCGGCCGGCTACAGTCCGCGGTTGTGCTGGTGGACCCTCACGACCTGGAACTGGTGGGGGCGGCAGAAGAGCGGGCCGCCGCCGAGTCGGCCGTGGCCCGCAACCTGGCGGTACTGCGCGGCTGGGTTCACCATGAGCCTTCCCCGGGAACCGTCCGGCTGAGCCTGCGTTTCCGCTGGCGGCCGGTACACCTCCTCGGACCCGACCGGGTGCGTGCGCTGGAGCTGGAGCGAACGGCCTCGGGCGCTGACGGGCGGGCGGTGGGCACCGGCGAGCTTGAGGTGGTGCCCGCCGAGCTGGTGGTCCGCTCGGTCGGTTACCGCGGGACCTCCCTGCCGGGTCTGCCAGTCGACGAGTGCACGGGGACCGTGACCCACACCGCGGGGCGGGTGCTGCGCGACGGCCGGCCTTCGACCGGCGAGTACGTGGCGGGATGGATCAAACGGGGCCCGAGCGGGGTGGTGGGCACCAACAAGCACGACGCGAAAGAGACCGTCGCGAGCCTCCTTGACGATGCCGCCGCCGGAGCACTCGCACCGTGCCGGCAGCCGGAGGACCTGCTCACTGTGCTGACGAGGCAGGGGCTGCACCCCGTCCTGCTCGAGGACTGGAGGGCCATCGACGCAGCCGAGGAAGCCCTCGGCGCCACCCACGGGCGCGACCGGACGACGCTGCACGACCGCAACACCCTCCTCGCCGCGGCCCGGCTTGCGGCGGCCAGCAGGGAAGAGACCTGACCTGACCCGGCCACGGGGAGGGTCCGACCTCCGGTGCCGTTTTGCCCTTCCTTCGCCGAGGCCCCCGCGGTCGCGGGGCTGGGGAGCGGGCGTGGCGTCCTAAGAGGGGTTCCCTGGCCCCACCACCGTCAGCCCGCTCATGCCGCGCTGTGGACGGCTACGCTCGCCCGGTCATGCCGCGACAAGTGGCTGGTATCGATCCCGGGGTGGTGCCCGAAGCGTCCCGCGCGGCGTTGGGTCAGGCCGGTAGTGGCTCTCTGGGGTTGCAGCTGGTCTGACCGCTCGCCCGGACGCTGTTCGCCGCCGCCCTCGCCCGAGGCCTCTCGACCTAACCGGCGGTCCGCAAATAGTCCGCAAGAAGTCCAGCTGAGACCGAAGATCGTTTACGACGCACAACAGTCCCGTGATTGTGTTTCTGCAGTTCAGACCGTGTTTTCAAGGTCAGTCGGCGATGACCAACGACCACCGAAACCCCGCCTGATCGTTCCGCTTCAACGTCTAGTCCCCATCGCTCCGACCGTTTCGAGGGATGTGAACAGTTCATGCAGGTCGCGAAGAGGCTTGGCCCACGGATTCGTTCTTGATGATGTCGATGGCCAGATCGAGATGGACCCGGGGGTGGGCTGCTTCACTAGGGGAGTTGGAGGCTGTCTTCGTGGTTCGCGAAGGCCACGCCAACCGCTGCCACGCGGCTCTGCACGTGCAGGAGGCTGTAGCTGTTTTCAAGGTGCTTGCGGACGGTCCCGGATGAGATGTCGAGTTGGCGCGCGATCTGTCCGTTGGTCATGCCCTCGCGGACCAGACTCAGGATCTGGCGCTGGCGTTGGGTGAGTGGCGGCTCCACCGAGGGGATCACGGAGCGCAGGGTCCTGCGGAATAGTGGCTGTAGGTGCGGTTGCAGCAATTCCACGAGGAAGAGGTCCAAGTCGTTGAACGCGGGACCCTCACTGCGCCTGATCAAGAGGCGCAGGTTGACACCGGACTCGTATGGCGAAGCCGCAAGGATCTCGTCGTACACGTCGAAGAGGACTTCCACTCTCATCGGGTCGTGGGCCAACTCCCGCGCGTTGTGCATCGTGCGATCAGAGAAGACCATCGCCTTGTTCACCCGGTCCGGGAGTGAGCATGAAGAGGACTCGTAATACGTCCAGAACAGTTCGTCGGTGTCGTCGCCGTCCTCGTAAGACCCCTCAGTGACGTGCTCGTCATCGGTCGCCATCTGGAGGTGCCGGACGCACTGGGCAGCGCCGTTCAGGTCGAGGAAGGTGGCGGAGTCCGCGCCGATCATCTCGCGGACCCGGTCCAGCACCGCGAAGGTCAGGTCCACCGGCGAGGGACTTGCGGTGTTGTTGGCCATGTCGATGATCTCCCGGAGCCGATCGACGTCAAGAGGCGCGATGGTGGTCCTGCTCACGGCGTTCTCCAATGCCCGGAATCAGCCAGGATACGACTCGAAGTCGTGGGGGGACAGGATACAACTCGAACCCGCGGGGCGACATACGCCGATCATCGTATTCCGCGGGATGGATCAGGACGCGCACGCTGAGGGCAGCACGCCAACACATCGGCGTAGCCTCGAAAGGAGGCCACCATGGCCACACGATCGATTAGTCGCCGCAGCCTGCTGAGCGCGGGCGGAGCGGCAGTCGCGGGCATGTCGGTCGTCCAGATCGCCGGACCGGCAGAGGCATTGGGAGCGAGCGGACACGATTCGGTGCCTTGGCTGCGCAACAACGGGGACCCAGGCGAGACATACCCCGGCAGCCCAAGTGATGACGTGCTTCTCTGGGAGGACCAACCGCCTCCGTTTCCGCCCGACCAGGGCGTGGGAAACCAACAGGCGTGGGAGGAGCTCTCCACGCGCCTGACCCCGGCGGACGACTTCTTTTACGTCAGCCACTATGGCCATCCAGTGATCGACCCCACTACGTGGCGACTCGGCCTCGACGGCCTCGTCGCACACCCCGGGGCGCTGTCGTTGGCTCAACTCAAGTCGCGGCCCCGACAGAAGGTGGAGTTCACGTTGGAATGCGCGGGCAACCATGGGTTCCCCATCTTCACCGGCGGCGTCGGCAACGCCGTCTGGGGCGGCACCGCGCTCGCACAGGTCCTGAAAAGTGTCCGGCCCCTGAAGTCCGCTACGGAGGTCGTGTTCTGGGGCACCGATTCCGGCAGCGTCTCGATTCAAGACAACTCGGGCGTCATCAGCCCACCCTCATCAGGCACCGGGACCGGGACACCCGACCCGGACAACCCAGACGTCTTCGACATCACAATCACCGAGCAGTTCGCCCGAAGCATGAGCATCGAAGACGCGATGGCGGCGGGCAACCTGCTCTGCTACGAGATGAACGGCCAGCCACTGCCGGTCGAGCACGGCTTCCCGGTCCGGCTCATCGCTCCAGGCTGGTACGGCGTGGCGAACGTCAAGTGGCTCAAGCGCATCGAGTTCACCGACCAGAGGTATGCCGGCCGGTTCATGGCCCGCGACTACGTCACGTTCCGCGAGCACACCGACACAGCCGGGACAACGACATGGACCTTCCAGAACGTCGGCCACGACCGACTGAAGTCCGCACCCGCCAAGGTCACCCGTAAAGCTAGGGGCAATTCGAGCAGGTACACGATTATCGGGGTCGCTTGGGGTGGACCCATCGCCCGGGTCGAGGTCTCCATCGACGGCGGACCCTGGTGCCGGGCTCATCTGGTCGGCTCCGACTCCCGCGGCGGCCCGTCCAGAGCCCTGGCGTGGAACTTCTGGACCTTCGACTGGGGCCGGGCTTCCACAGGGCGCCACACCGTGGCCTCGCGCGCGATCGACACACACGGAGCGATCCAACCCACGCCCGATGACCCGATGATCGCCGACCGACGCACCTACTGGGAGGCCAACCAGCAGATCACTCGCACGATCCTCCTTCCCTGAATCGCCTCACCGACCAGGCGACGCCACCAAGACAGCACGCGTGGGTGGGGACAGCGCAACGGAACTCATGAACGACGGTGAGGGGGACACCTGTGCGTCCGCAGTCCCGAGCTGCCTGGGCCCGGGGATGGGTGCCGCAAGCCTCGATCGCCTCGCCAAAGTCTCAGCGTCGTGCTCACTGCGGCGCAAGTGGGTGCTTGGTGACAGTCCATCCATTCTGTATTACGATTTAGTGATGGAGAAGATCCAGGGCGTTCCTGTCACCGACAAGATGATCGAAGAGTGGGCCGATGAGGCCGAGAAGGGCTACGACGTCGATCAACTGCGCAAGCGAGGCCGCAAGCCCAAGGGTGACGGTCCGGCTCAGGTGGTGCCGGTCCGTCTCGACGACACCCTGCTCAACGCGCTGAACGAGCGCGCGGAGCGCGATCACACCTCACGATCGGAGTTGATCCGCGCTGCCCTACGCGCCTACGTC
>JBASAZ010000173.1:0-2168 GCA_049650845.1 Ornithinimicrobium sp. | reverse complement strand
AGCCAGGGCTTGGGCGCCCACTCCAGAGGTCAAGGGTGGATCACCGCCAACGGTGAAACCACCGTCATATTGACCGAGGATCTGAGCGTTCGAGGCGCGGGAGTGCGCACTGACCTCAGTGTGCCGCTGACTATAGGAGGGTCCTATTCCGTCACCGCCTACCTGGTGCTATCAGGAGACAAACGGTCCAGGGTGGGCGTGGCGATGATGCCTCGGGGCGAGAAGGGCGTCGCTGGTCACTGGAGCTTGAATAGCCTGGATATGGAGGCTCCTGACACTGAAGGCGGAGCAGCCAACCCTGCTTTGGATCTCTGGGTCGAGGGGCGTATCGGCTTGGCTGGACGCGACACCAATGTTGCCGTCACTCCCGTCGGCTTCGCTCGGGCGATCGGCGACAACTCACTCACGCTCACGCTCAGCAGCGAGGAGTCCGGCGACGCACCGACCGTGCTACGCGCTGGATCGCGCGTGGTTGTGAAAAGGCTGTGATCTCTGTGCGCTGACGGCGCATACTTCGACCGCACCGTGGCCGCAAGCAAGAGCCCGATTGCGACCCAGGAGACGAGGTGGAGCTGTCCGCCCCCCGAAGTGGCCATACGGACGATCGCCACCATTCCTGCAGCGGTGGCGGCGGCGTCCAGATATGAGCCGGATGCCGCAAACCTACCCAGACCCGAGCCCACCAGGACGATCACGCGAAGCGCAACGAGGGCAGAGGCTAGGCCAGCGATCACACCTCCCAACAGGAGGCCGTCGAGCACCATATTGTGCGTCGACACCGGGAGAGGGCCCCCACCAAGCAGCAGCCGCTGCACAACGTCTTGAGCGGCGAACGCATCAAGGCTGTTCAACCGGCCTTCGTAACTTCGAGTGTCGCTCAGGCGCCCCGAAACCAGCCCACTGACAAAGTCCCAGGCCAAGAATCCGCCGACAACGACCCCTATCCCCAGAGGCACCGACCAGCGCGACAGTCGACCCGAAACGCACACCCGAGCTAGTGGCAAGACCGCCATCAACGCCATCGCGAGGAGTAGAGCACGAGACAGAGACAACACGATGAGTACGAGGATCGCGGCAGTCGCGACGAATCGTATGACGTTGCCGACCCGAGACACTGTGCCGACGGCGTAAGACAGCAGAGCCGCCACCAGGAGCGCACCGAATACTTCGTGACGCGCCTGGGAGCGAAGGCTCTCATCGCCCTGCTCAAAGACAAGTCGAAAGCCATGCAACAAGAGGCCCTGCTGGCCCTGGGCTGCTTGGGCGTAGGCGCCGAACAGGTCGACCCCATAATCGCGAAAGCCCCTCCACATCCCACCGAGAGCTAACAGCGTGGCCACACCTCCGGACTGGGCCACCATGCCGCGTGCACCCTCGTGTTGAAGCGCCGAAAGGAAGCACGCGCTCGCGGCGACGCCCACCACCAAATAGACGAGCGCCTGAATCGCGTTAAATAGCGACCCACCGAACACAATCGCAGTCATCGTCAAAGCCGCCGACGAGACGAAAAACGCCGGTACGATGGGGAACGAAACCACCCTCAGGTGATTCCAATGGCTCCGTATGGCGGGGGCTCCCAACAGCACGAGCGCGGCGGCACCCACGTGGAAGTATCTCAGTGTCCCAACAGAACTCGACACCAGAGAGTCCCACTGCAGCGGAAGGAGGGCTGCGAAGATCAGCAGTCCTAATCCCGCGCGAATCGCCTCACGTTCATCGACAACAGGTAGCTCACGTGCGCAAGTAACGCGGTTCGTTCTGATCACCCGGCGGTCGGTGTGGTTACTAGCGGTCCCCACTCTGAAGGCCCCCCGGGAACCGAGCACAGCCCGCACCGTTCTGATCATGATGGCCATGTCTACGAACATGGTCCAGTTCTCGACGTAATACAAATCCAGCCGGACAGCTTCTTCCAAGGACAAGGTTGAGCGCCCGGAAACCTGCCACAACCCCGTCATCCCGGGCCTGACCAAGAGACGACGACGCTGTGTCGTCGAGTAGGTGTCGACCTCCCACTGCTGTTGTGGTCGTGGGCCAACCAGGCTCATGTCGCCCCGCAGCACGTTGATGAGCTGCGGCAACTCGTCTAACGAGTATCTGCGGATGAAGCCCCCAACTGAAGTGACTCGTGGGTCGCGCACCATTTTCCATAAGGCGTCGGCGTGACC
>JBASAZ010000172.1:0-8040 GCA_049650845.1 Ornithinimicrobium sp. | reverse complement strand
CCTGGAGCCCGGGAGGTGGGATGCGGTGCTGGCCAACGACGTGGAGACGGTGCCGCTCGCGCTCACCCTGCGGGCCCGTGGTGTGCACGCTGACCTGCACGAATACGCGTCGCGTCAAAACGAGGAGTCGAGACGGTGGCGGTGGTTCGTGGCGCCCTATCAGCGCTGGACGGTTCGCCGGTGGGTCAGCCACGCGGACTCGGTCACCACGGTCGGCGCGGAGCTTGCGGCCGAGTACCGCCGAGAGTTCGGGATCGAAGCGGGCGTCGTGGTCAACGCCGCGCCGTACGCCGAGCGTTCGCCGACTCCGGTCGGTTCCCCGCTGCGGTTGGTTCACTCCGGCCTGGCGCGGCGAAATCGGTCGCTGGAGGTGATGGTCGACGCGGTGCGAGCGACCCGGCGCGAGGTCGTGCTCGACCTCTATCTCATGCCGAACGACCCGGCATACCTGGCCGAGCTGGTCCAGCGGGCCGGGGATCTGCCGCAAGTGCGATTCCACGATCCGGTGTCGCCTGGGGAGTTGGGGGAGCGCCTGGCCCGCAGCGACGTCGGGGTGTTCGTGCTGCCGCCGCTGACCTTCAACTACCGCTACACCCTGCCCAACAAGTTCTTCGACTACGTTCAGGCACGCCTTGGCATTATCGTCGGGCCCAGCCCGGAAATGGCCGGCCTGGTCCAGCGGCACGATCTCGGTCTGGTGCTGGATGATTTTTCGGCTGCTGAGCTGGCCGCCGCTCTTGATGCCCTCACCGATGAACAGGTGGCAGCCTTCAAAGGGGCCAGCGACCGGCTCGCCGCGGAGCTCAGTGCCGAACGCCAGATCCAAGGATGGGCTGCTGCAGTAGCCGTTATCGCTCCCTAAGTGGGGACGTCCCGAGCCGGCTTCGCAAACAGGAGGTCTCGTGCGTCAGTGCGTCAGTGCGTCCACCACAGCGGCGGCCGCCTGGCCGGTGCCGTAGGGAGCAGCGTCGGTGGGGTCGGGCTGAGCTCGCGAGGCGGCGTGGGCCAACTCGGGTCCAGGCTCGACCAGCACGTTCCAACCCAGCTCTACGGTCTCGACCCACTCGGTTTCCGTGCGCACCGTGGTGCACGGGACCCGGAGCGCGAACGCCTCCTTCTGCAGGCCGCCGGAGTCGGTGATCACCCCTCGGGACGCAGACACTGCCGCCACGAGGTCCGGGTAGGCCAGCGGGTCATCGCAGCTGAGCGACCCACCGTCCAGCGAAATGCCGTGCTGCGCCGCTCGGGCGCGCACCCGTGGGTGGGCGAGCAGCACGACCGGATGGTCCACGGCGGCCAACGCCCCCACGATGGCCCGCAACCGCTGCGGGTCATCGGTGTTTTCTGCGCGGTGGATGGTGGCGACCGAGAAGCCGCCCCGCACCATACCCAGCCGGGAGAGCACCCCATCGAAGTCCGCCAGATCGGATCGGACCTTCATCAGCACGTCGACCATCACGTCGCCCACGAGCACCGATCGTGACGCCAACCCCTCGCGAGCCAGGTGATCCATGGCCACGAGCGTGGGGGCGAGCAACAGGTCGGCGGCGTGGTCCGTCAGCACGCGGTTGTGTTCCTCGGGCATGGTCCGGTTGAAGGACCGCAACCCGGCTTCCAGGTGGGCCACCCGCCGGTGGAGCTTGACCGCGGACAGAGTGCCGGCCAACGTCGAGTTGGTGTCGCCGTAGACCACCACCCAGTCGGGGGCCTGTTGCGTCAGGACATCGTCCATCCGCGCCAAGATCGCGCCGGTCTGATGCCCGTGGGTGCCGCTGCCCACACCGAGGTGGACATCCGGGTCGGGGATAGCGAGGTCGGCAAAGAACACGTCGGACAGCATGGGGTCGTAGTGCTGACCGGTGTGCACGATGACGTGCTCCACGCCTCGACGGGAGCACTCCGCAGCGATCGGGGCCAGCTTGACGAACTGAGGTCGAGCACCGACCACGCTGAGAATTTTCACGTCTTCCCCGACGCCTGCCAGGTCTCGCGCAGACGCGCCAGATCCCGGCTCGCTGAGGTCATGGCAGTACCCTACGGCTCATGCGCGTGCTGGTGGTGACGACGTGGCTGCCGACCACCTCCCATCCCTCGATCGGCTCGTTCGTGCTCAAAGATGCCCAGGCCATCGCCGACCTGGGTCATGAGGTCGCGATCGTCCACCTGGTGCCGCCGAGCCAGCTGGGGGCCAACCGCGCCGTGGGCATCGCGCAGGAAGCTCCCGCCGTCCAGGGGCTCCCGGTCACCCGGATCGCGATGTCGACGACCAGCCCGCGCCAGATTGCCGCCGCCGGTCACCGACTGTCTCGACTGAGCGCGGGCGCCGACGTGGTGCACTCGATGGCGTTCTCCTCGCTGTTGGCGATGGCCTGGTGGCGACCGAGTGCCCCGTGGGTGCACACCGAGCACTGGTCGGGTCTGACCGCTCCGCACCTCCTGCCGAAGGCCTGGCAGTGGGCGCTACCGGGATTGACGAGGCTGCTGGCCAAACCGGATGTGGTGACCGCGGTGTGCGACTATCTCGCGGCCCCGATCCGCGAAGTTCGTGGTGCCGCGCCCACGGTCGTGGTGCCGTGCATCGTCCCGCGGCCGCCGGACCTGGTGCCCCGACGACCGCTGCACGACACGATCCGGATGGTCAGCGTGGGCGGACTGATCGAGCGCAAGGACCCGCTGATGGCGGTCGAGGTCGTGGCGGAGCTGGGTCGCCGGGGACGTCCAGCGACGTTACGCCTGGTCGGCGACGGTCCGCTCGCTGGGCAGATCACCGCGCGCGCCCGTCAGCTCGGGGTGCAGGATCAGGTCACCCTCGTCGGCACCCTGGATCGAACCGGTGTCCTGCAGGAACTCGCCGACGCCGACCTCTTCCTCGGTCCCACGCTGGGTGACAACTTCTTCGTCTCCTGCGCTGAGGCAGTGCTTGCTGGACGTCCGGTGGTGGTCGGCTCGACCGGAGGTCAAGGTGAATACCTCGACGAGCGCGTCGGCGTCTGCGTCGATGAACAGAGCCCGCAGGCGTATGCCGAGGCCATCGACCGCGTGCTCGCGCGCGCCGAGGGCATGAGCGCGGGCGACATCAGCGACACCCTCGGCGAAGACTTCGCCGCCAGCGAGGTGGCGATGGGCTACCAGCGGGCCTACGACCGTGCCGCTGCGCAGCGACGACAACGGGGACACCAGGGACGGCGATGGCAGAGATGATCGTCCCGGTTGATGTCGTGATTGCGGTGCACACACCCACCCGGCCGATCGCGCGTGCGGTGGCCAGCGTGCTGGACGGCAACGCCGAGCACGCCCGGCTCACGCTCGTCTGCCACAACGTGGGCGTCGAGCAGATCCAACCGCTCCTGGAGCCTGCGCATCGAGAACAGATCACCTGGTTGGAGCACCACGACGGCACCCCCAGTGCGTCCGGACCGTTCAACGTCGGGATGCGCGCCGCGCCGGGGGACTTCGTGTCGATCATGGGTTCGGACGACACTGTGCAACCGGGAGCGATCGCCTCATGGCTGCACCGCGCGCGGCAGACCGGCGCCGACTGCGTCATGACGCGGTTGGCCATCGGGTCGACGGCCCGACGGGTGCCCACGCCACCGACCCGGCTGCTTCGCCGCCAGGTCAGGCTCACCGACGTGGTGCGCGACCGGTTGAGCTATCGCAGCGCGCCGCTCGGGCTGGTCTCCACGCGCGTTCGCGATCGGCTAGGGGCCGAACTGGTCGAGGGCTTGCCGGTCGGTGGCGACGTGCCCTATGTCACGCGCCTGTGGTGTGAGACCAAGGTTGCTGTCGACGGCACGGGGCCCGCATACGTCATCGGGGAAGATGCTCGCGACCGCGTGACCTATGCGCCGCGCCCCGTCGACATCGAGGTGGGCTTCGTGCGCCACCTGGTTGGGCAACCGTGGTTCACGGCATACCCCGAGCTCGTGCGCACCGCGGTGGCGACCAAGCTGCTGCGGATCCACCTCTTCGGCGTCGTCCTGAACCGCGGCGACCCGACGTGGTGGACACCACCGGAACGCCAGGCTCTCGCCGACGTCGTGGCCGACGTGCTGGTTGCCGCACCACGCGCCGCTGACCCGCTCTCGGTCGCCGACCATCGCCTGATCGAGGCGATGCAGAACGTGGATGTGGATGCGCAGGTGCTGATCCAACGAGCCACCGACCGACGACGTCACGGACGACCCACCACGGTCATCCCGAAGCGCCTGACGCAGATCGGTCATCGCGAGGCGCCGCCGCGATTCATGGCCGCGTCCTGGGTGGCCAGCCGGTGACCGGCGCTCGTTCATCACCTTGGCAGGGCTGAGACGTATCCTCACCTGGGCGGTGTCGTGTGCCGTCGGGGTCAGAAGCAGTCCAGAGCCAGGCTAGGAGCAGTATGCAGATCGCGGTCGTCGCGTTGGGCAAGATCGGGTTGCCTTTGGCGGTGCAGTTCGCTGATGCCGGTCATCAGGTCATCGGGGTGGACGTCAACCCTGCTGTGGTGGACCTGGTCAACCAGGGGACCGAGCCCTTTCCCGGGGAGGATCACCTGGCCGACAAGCTCGCTGAGCTCGTTCCGGCTGGTCGACTGAGGGCCACCACGCAGTATGCCGAGGCGATCCCGAGCGCGGACGCCGTCGTGCTCGTCGTGCCACTGTTCGTCGACGAAGCCTCGGGCCAGCCGGATTTCGGCTGGATGGACGCGGCCACCCGCAGCCTGGCCGAACAGCTCAGTCCCGGCACGCTGATCTCCTACGAGACGACGCTGCCGGTCGGCACCACGCGCAACCGCTGGAAGCCGATGATCGAGCAGATCAGCGGCCTGCGCGAAGGAACGGACGACGGCTTTCACCTGGTCTTCTCCCCCGAGCGGGTCCTGACCGGTCGGGTTTTCGCCGACCTCAAGCGATACCCCAAACTGGTCGGTGGACTCACCGAGGCCGGCACCCAGCAGGTCATCGACTTCTACAACGCCGTGTTGACCTTCGATGAGCGCAGCGACCTGCCGCGGCCCAACGGCGTCTGGGACATGGGCACCGCGGAAGCCGCCGAGATGGCCAAACTCGCCGAAACGACATACCGCGACGTCAACATCGGCCTGGCCAACCAGTTCGCCCGCTTCGCCGACCAGGCGGGCATCGACGTGCAACGAGTCATCGAGGCCTGCAACTCCCAGCCGTACAGCCATATCCACAACCCCGGCATCGCCGTGGGCGGGCATTGCATCCCGGTCTACCCGCGGCTCTATCTGTCCACCGACCCCCAGGCCACGGTGGTGCGCTCGGCTCGCGAAGCCAATGCTGCGATGCCCGAATACGCCGTCGCCCGCGCCGAAGAGCTGCTCGGCTCGTTGGCCGGCCTGCGCGTGGCGGTCCTCGGCGCGTCCTATCGCGGAGGGGTGAAAGAGACGGCGTTCTCCGGCATCTTCGGCACGGTTGAGGCCCTGCGCGCTCGCAACGCTCGGGTCGGGGTGCACGACCCGATGTATGCCGATGCCGAGCTCAGCGACTTCGGCTGGACTCCGTATCACCTGGGCGAGGAGGTCGACGTCGTGATCGTGCAAGCCGACCACCGCGCCTACGCCGACCTGAAGCCCACGGATCTGCCGGGCCTGCGCCTGCTGTTGGACGGGCGAAGGATCACCGACCCGGACGCCTTCACGGGCGTGCCGCGGATCACGATCGGCGGCGGAACGTCCAACCTATGACCGGGCTTCACGTATGAGCTGGGGCACGACATGAGCTGGGGCACGACATGAGCTGGGCCACGGTGATCCCCGGCATCCTGGCCATGGCGGCCATGTTCACCCTGCCCGGGTACGGCGTGCTGCGCATCCTGGGCATGCGCGGTGTGGTCGCGTGGGGAGCAGGTCCCGCGATGACCGCCGGGATGGCTGGGGTGGGCGCCGTCGCCGCCGACCAGGTGGGGATCGCGTGGTCACTGCGGACCTACCTGCTCGGCGCGGTGATCGGCTGGGTCATCGCCGCGATGATCGCTGCGGCCCTGGGCACCCTGCGCAATCCGCCCGTCCGCGTCGCGGGGGAACGGGTGTTGCGTCGCCGCGAACGGGGCTGGCTGGCCGCGACGTGGGCGTTGGGTGGCGGCGTGCTCGCAGCGGTGATGATGGTCGGCATGCGGGCGGCCGACCAACCCCCGCAGGCCTGGGACGCGGTCTATCACCTGAACGCGCTGTGGTTCATTCGGGACACCGGCAACGCCTCCAGCCTGGGTGGGCTGGCGCCCATGTACGGCGATACGATCGCGCCGTACTACCCCACGGTGTGGCACTCGATCGTGGCGATCAGCCCAGGTTTCGAGCGGGTCACCGAGGCCGGCAACTCCTCCTCGATCGTGATCGGCTCGGTGATCTGGATCGGCGGCCTCGTCGCTCTGGCTCGAGTGGTCTGGCCCCAACAGGCCCTGCCGATGGTGCTCACGCCGGTGTTGGCCGCCACCTACGTGACCTTTCCGGCGATCGCGGTGTCGATGCTGGGGGTGTGGCCCTTTGCTCTCAGCGTGGCCTGTGTGCCCGGGACCCTGGCCCTGCTGATCTCGGCGCTGCGCAAGGAACTGGGGTCCCGCCTGCACGTCGCATACGGCATCGGGGTGTTGGGCGCGAGCAGCGGAGTGGTGCTCTCTCACGGTTCGGGCCTGTTCTCACTGGTGTTGCTGGCGATTCCCCTCCTCACCGTGCTGACGGCTCGCCACGCGGTGCGGTACTGGCGGCGTGGTCATCAGGTGGCGGTCGGCACCACCGTGGCGACCGTCGCGGTCGTGAGTCTGGCGTTGAGCTGGCTGATCGTGACCTCGGCGCCGGTGGCTTCGATCGTGGGCTATCAGCGGGGCGGGCAAAGCAGCTACCTTCCCGGCCTGGGTTCGCTGTTGATCGACCACCCCCTGATCTACGTCTACGACATCACGTCGGTCAATGTGGCCACGACCCTGCTCGTGATCGCCGGCATCGTGCTGAGCTGGCGGACCAAGCACGCCCGCTGGCTGATCGTCGCGCTCCTGGCTACGGGCGTGCTGACGCTGCTGGCGGCGGGCCCACCGGAGAACCCGCTGCGGGTGCTCTCCGGCTTCTGGTACACCCAGGCCTCCCGGATCAACCAAATCCTGTTGATTCCGGCGATCATGCTGGCGGCGGGGGGCGGGGCGTGGTGCGTTCGTTGGCTGTCCGCGAAGCGCAGGGTGCCGCTGACCGCGGCCGCGGTGGCCCTGGTGGTGGCCCTCGGCGCGCTGAGCTTCGGCTTCCGCTGGTCCACCCAGACGCAGATCATGGCCTCGACCTACTCCACCTGGCCCATCGCCTGGGGCACCATGCTCACCGAAGACGAGATCGCCTTGGTGGACCGCGCGCGGACCAGCCTGCCCGAGGATGCGGTGGTGTTGGGGGAGCCCACGGCCGGTTCGCCCTACCTCCTGATGCGCAGTGACGTCGAGGTCGTCTACCCCCAGCTCACCCCGATCGCGGACTCTCCCGAGCGTTTGCTGTTGGCACAGAAGTTCAACAGCTGGCAGATCGACCCCGAAGTCTGTGACGCGGTCCGGGCCCTGGGGGTGACTCACGTGTATGCCGACGATCTCACCTTCGCTGAAGGCGGCAAGTGGCAGAAGGAGACCCCCGGTCTGCGACGGATCCGCACCGACGGACCGGACTTCGAACGGGTGGACTCCGGGGGCCAAGCCTCACTGTGGCGGTTCACGGGCTGCGACCTGCCCTAGGGCACCCACGCCTCGCGCCGGATGAGCTCGTCCTTGAGCAGGTCGGCACGATCGGTGATCAGGCCGTCGACTCCGAGATCGAGCAACGCGCCCATCTCAGAGACGTCATTGATCGTCCACACATGAACGACCACGCCCGCTCGGTGAGCGGCGGCCACGCTCGGTGCGGTGACCAGCGGGACGGCGTAGCGCCGGGCCGGCACCTGCAGCGCATCGATGCGCCGTAGCGACCGATCCACCACAGGACCCCCGAAGCGGCCACCGATGGCGCTGCCGACCCGGAAGCCGGCGCCCGCAACCTGTCCTGCGGAGGTCGCCACCGGGCGGGAC